>JBBSWK010000158.1:0-1789 GCA_038046325.1 Nanobdellota archaeon
GAAAACCAAGCTTCCTGCTAACAACGGCGAATAGGTTCATGCAGGGATGATCAAGATATAACTTGTTACGAAGGTTCTAGCATATGCAAAGATCAGAATGCCGGAGAATGTACGTTTGTACTGGAAGGGGAAGCAAATTATGGAGTATGTACTGAGCCGCCGGCAGAAGATCCAAAGGGTAAACCGAAGACTTGTGATTTAGATGTTAAAGATGATTGCGGAAAAAATGGGCCTTGCAACCCGACCTCTCCGGGCGTCGCTTACAATGTTTACAATGAAGAATTTTCCTGGGTAGATGTAGAGGGAAAAGACAATAAAGGGTATTGTTGTGGTTATAAAGGCGTAAACGATGTGGGAAAGGTGGTTCAAAATGAAGATTTTGAAAGTTTTGTCTGCCTCAACAAGAATAAAGATATTGTAAGCGTGGAGAAAGGATTTGCTCCGGAAAAGGATGGGAAAAAGCAAGAAGCGATAGGTATTGGCGAAATCTTCAAAAACAGCAACTGTGGTGGAAAATGGTGCTGGGTGAATTCTGCCGATGCAAATAACCAGTTTAAGGTCATCACTATTAAAAAGCCAGGTGAAGAGCCTTTTGATGTTGTTTCCAATGCTGATGATTGGCTGATGTGCAACGCCATTACGCCGGAAGCAGAAAAAACGTTCAAGGGAGGATTAGCTCATAAAGATATTAAAGAGTGGAGCAACCGCTTTTATTGTTATCAGGAAGGGAATAGGTGGAGCTGGGCGGAATGTGCAGGAGACTGGGACGCGCGGAAAAATCCCAGCATCAAAGGCCGTTACACTGGAGAAGGACTTTACACTCTTCCTTTGTCAATACTTCCAGCTGATCAGGTTCCAGGGGATCCTAAGAAAGCAAAGGAAGCTGGAGATTATCTTCGCGAAACCCTGGAGGGGCCAGTTATTCCTATTACCTATGACAGCCTTTACAAGAAATATTACGGAAGAGGATTTCTTGATTTTACTGGATACACTCATTTAAATCTGATGGTGAGGTTTGTCGATAAAGATGATACTACCAAGCCTGCTGAAATAAAAGATCTGAAATTTCCCCTGGCCATAAACTTGGCTGTAAAAGGTCCGAAAAAAAACGATGTAATTTACCTCCAGAGAAATATTCTGGGCGATGTTATCAATGCTCCTTTTGCCGACCTCAATAATGAGCATGCCGCGCAAGGATTTATGCACCTGAAAGTCCCCATAGCTGAGTATAAAGCGGTGCGGGAAATTGTTATCACCGCAAATGCAGGTAATTTCATCCAGGTACGGAATGTCTATCTTACTAATGATAATGAGGGGTCAAACTTACTCTGTTCCGGACAAGGAGCCCAGGATGAAAATTCTTGGCTGAAGGACGCGGATGCAGGCATTTTTGATGCTGAAATTAACGGAAAAGATCTTTGTACAGCATTATACGGCAAGAAAGCGTGGTTAGGATTAGATACTGATGTAGATGAGCTAGAGCCGTCAGCAAATTGCTGCGGTAATGCTGCGAATGAGTATTATGCTGGGATAAGTAAAGAAAATGTGCCTCTGAAAGGAGAACAAGGTGAAGCTGCCTATTATGGCTGCTGGAATTCGCAGCCTATTGCTTCCGGCGATACAATTATGGATATACAGTTTAATGTGAGTTACTTTGATACGAGTTATGCTGTTACATATCAAGATATTAGTTTACCTGCAGTTGGTCAAATTATACATGCGTCGCCTGTCCCAGAAGATCCAGGCAATAATTTCTGTCCAAATATAGATTGTAAATATGCAGAAAATT
>JBBSWK010000159.1:0-5476 GCA_038046325.1 Nanobdellota archaeon
AGCAAGGAGAATTTTTTAAATTGGGATATGCCTAAGGCCGCAGAAATAGTAGGCATTCTAAAATTATAACCTGCTTCTACATATTCATTATCTCCAGTATGAGAAAAATAATCCTGAGCTACCTCTACTCGGCCATGAGACCGAAGCAATTTTAATTTCTCGTAAAGATTCTCAGAATCAGTAACAATCGCGCCTCCTTCCCCGGTGGTAATGACTTTATTTTGACAAAAGCTAAACATAGCAGCATCTCCAAAGCAGCCGGCTTTTATGCCATTCATAGCCGCGCCAAATGATTGAGCAGCATCTTCTATGAGGAGAAGCCCTTTCTGGACACAAAGATCGCGAATTTTTTCAATATCTCTGGCTACACAGCCGCCATAATGGATAGGCATGACTGCAACCGTATTTTTGGTAATTCTCCTGGCAACATCCTCTGCATCTAAACCAAAAGTGATATCTTCCGCTTCGGCAAAAACAGGTATGCCGCCAGCAAGTACCACTGCATTTGCGGTAGCTATAAACGTAAATGAAGGTACAATTACTTCCTTTCCTTTGATATTATAAGCTTCTAATAGTGCGTGCAACGCCGAAGTTCCTGAATTAAAAGAAACAGCATATTTTCTTCCGATAAATGTAGCAAGATGATTTTCAAATTCCTGAATCTCTGGACCGGTAGCCCAATACGTTCCTCGGCGTATAACTGAACTTACCAGAGCAACATCTTCCTCATCATTGTAAGTCTTAAATAAAGGCACTTTCCACTTCATACGCAACCACAACTCTTCTAGATATCTTCTGGATTAAATCTATGATTATGCTATTTAAAGATTAAGGATCTTTGTTTTCACTACTATTTAGAGATCCTTTGGACGAAATTATTTAGACGAAGATGAGTCCGAAAAGAGTCAGAGGATAATTAATTATTGTAATTCAATTCAAATTTTTCGAGATCAGCATTCACTTTTTTTGAAAAGGCTTCTGCACCAACAGAATTCAAATGATCATCATCATTGAAATATTCTGGATGATCAAAAAATAAATCATAGTAATCTAATACCACATATTTTTCTCCCAATATCGTATCTGCGTGGGAGAAGATAGCAGTATAATAATCTTCTTTTGTGACCTTGCTAGCCATGATCATTTCATCATATTCCTTCGTAATCGGATACTTGAGAAAAATAACATTGATATTATTCTCCTTTGCATAGGTAAGCAGTTTTAAAAAATAAAGAAACGACTCTTCATCTATTCTCGGCTGATCGTTACTAAAATAATAACCATACTCCCCATAAAATGTTTTGTTCTTATTTTCTTCTTGAGAAAAATCCTTGGTATGCTTTTCCCACCCAAAATAGAGTGTGGTCAGTTTTGGCTTGCCCACCATAGATTCTACCAGAGAAATTCCATTCCCTAAAACCGGGAAATACCTCTCCACTACTATTGACCACCGAGATTGTTCCCGTAATTCGGAAATTTTCCTAAGAGGAACAACCTCATCAGCAACCTCTAAACTGAAGAAGATCCACTGTGGTTCATTAAATTGCCCCGACAGGGTATGTAAATCTACTTCCAACACTATATTTTTTATGTGGAGATGATCTTTCTCCACCAGTTTCCTCAATTTATAGTAGGCCTCAGTATAAGTGCCATGATTTATGCCAAAATTGTACGAATCATTAATGTACCTTGGATTTGTCGCAAAGGTAGTATGAGAACTGCCAAAAAAAGCAAAGCCTATTTCTTTATTGGGGAAGTGCTTTAGGTCTTCTTTGTACATCAATTCTTTTCTATAGGGAATATTGTGGTGTTGGACCACCCCTATATAAAGCAAATTTAGCTAAAAGAGCAGGACCACTAAGATCAGCAAAAATAAAACACTTCTTTTAATAAATTGTAGTTTATCTGGTTTCACTGTTCATTCAAAATTGAGAGTATATAAATTCCTTTTCATCAAATACACCGAATAATAATATTAACATAATGAGGGCTGCATAAATCAGCCAGCGGAAAAGGGTAGGTTTATCTGATAAAAATTGCCGTAGATGTGCCGGTCCTTGTAACGCCTGAATTATTTCCATAAAGGCAATCATTCCTAAAATATACATAAAGCTTATCCACCCTAAACCAAGATCTCGAGGCAAGCTCAAAGATAATCCTTCCAACATATGGGTGAAGACATAGAAGGCTTCAGATAACGAATTTGCCCTGAAGAAAATCCAGCCCATGCTAACTAAAATAAATGTAAATGCTATTTCTATAAATTGAATAACTTTAGGAAATCGCGCTACTCCACTTAATTGTAGTACTGTATTTTTAAGAGGAGCAGTAATTATTTCAAAAATCAAATAAAAACCGTGCAATGCTCCCCAAACTACGAAAGTCCAGTTTGCTCCATGCCATAAACCGCTTACCACAAACACGATAAGTATGTTGGCATACCACCGTGGAACTGAAACTCTATTCCCGCCCAGAGGGATATAAAGATAATCTTTAAACCAGGAGTAAAGAGAAATGTGCCATCGTTTCCAAAACTCAGAAATGGATCTGGAGAAATAAGGCCTATTAAAATTATCCGCTAAGCGTATCCCTAGTACTTGGGCAGAGCCAATAGCTATATCGGAATATCCGGAAAAATCGCAGTAGATTTGAAAAGCAAAAAAGAAGGTAGCTAAGATTAAAGACATTCCGTTATAATCATGGACATTGTTAAACACCATATTAACGGTTAACGCTAATCTATCTGCAATTACCGCTTTCTTAAAAAAGCCCCACAGCATAAGTTTCAAACCGCCGGTTACTCTGTTATAATCAAAGTACTGCTTTTCAAAGAATTGCGGTAACAAATTCGTAGCCCGTTCAATAGGGCCGGCAACCAGTTTCGGAAAGAAAGAAACATAGACTGCAAATATGCCTACATGCCGTTCTGGCTGTAGTTGGCCCCTGTAAATATCTATAGTGTAACTCAAGCATTGAAAAGTATAATAACTAATGCCCACCGGCAATAGTAACTTTAAAGTAAGGGGTTGTAATTGAATGCTGAATTGTTTTACTATTTCAGTTATGGCCTCGCTGAAGAAATTAAAGTATTTAAAAGCAAATAACATGCCTATATTTGAAAAGATACTTAATCCTAAAAAAAATTTCTTTCTGTTCGGAGTATTTGCCAGGTAAATCTGTATTCCTGTAATATAATTAATGAGGGTGGAAAACATGATCAAAATAATATATTCAGGTTTCCAACTCATATAAAAATAATAAATGCTTAATAAGAGCAGTACCCATCTATATTTATGAGGGATGGTGAAATAGATAGCTACCACCAGTACAAAAAAGAGCAAAAATTCAATGGAATTAAAAAGCATGCTGACTCAACCTAAAAGTAAATATAAAAAGATATCTATATTATTTTCCATAGCAGCCATTTTCAGGGTTTTTACCTTCATTCCTGTTCTTGCCAGTACCGAAAAGTATCATACACGGTTTGTTCAAAAGGAATTTGTGGTTTCCAACTGGTGCCCTTCAAGATTTTACTATTATCTCCGAGGATTAATTTTCGTTCGTTGCCGGTTATAAAACCGGGATTAATTATGATCCTTGCTTTCTTATCAGTTTCTTTTTCTAAAATCGCAATAACTTCTTTCACCGAATAACATCGTGAACTGCAAACATTGTAAATAGTATGGTTGGTTGATTCTTCCAACAAAATTCGGTAAGCCTCGCAGACATCCCTGACATCGAGGAAATCTCGTTTTGAATCTATATCTCCAAGTTCAAATTCAACCATCGTTTTTTTGGCCTTTTCTGCTGCTGCAAATCCTTTGGCTAATTTTGGCACAATAAAACTGTCCAATTGTCCTGGGCCAGTGTGATTAAAACTTCTGCTGGCTACTATCTCTATTTCAGGAAATTCTTGCATCAATGCTTCTTGCCGTATCTTTGATTCTGCGTAAGGGGAACTGTTACAAATCACGGAATTTTCAGTAAGAATTTCATCAGAAGGGCAATACATCATCGCGGAAGAAATAATCAAGACTTTCGTTTTCAGCTGGTTCTTCCTGATTGCTTCTAAAAAATGTCGAGTACTTTCATAATTTATTTTCAAGCACTCTTCTCGTTTTTGGAAACTATCGCGCATAGAACTAAAGCCGGCGATTAAAGCGAGGTAACGCGGCCTTATTTTTCGCACCATTGCTTCTATCTCTCCAGCATTAGCTAGATCAAGATGAAAAATGGTTTTATCATCTGCCAATTCTTTTTTCCAAGTGGATCCAAAAACGGAATATCCCCGTTTCTGCAGCGCGGGAAAAAGATGGCTTCCTACAAAGCCTTCAATGCCGGTGATAAGCCAATTCTTTTCTGACATTTTCTAGATCCGCTAGCACCATTCTTTCCACTAACTGTGAGAATTTGATGGTTGGTTCCCATTGTAGAATTTTTTTTGCTTTACTGTAATTGCCGCATAAGTGATCAACTTCAGCAGGACGGATATATTTAGGATTAATACGTACTACTACTTTATCTTGAAATTTTCCGACTTCATGTATTCCTGTTCCTTCCCAGGTTAAAGGCATACCCGCTGCTTTAAATGCTTGATCTACAAACTCTTTAACACTATGAGTTTCCCCGGTAGCAATAACATAATCATCAGGTTTATCCTGCTGCAGCATCAGCCACATCGCTTTGACATAATCTTCAGCATGTCCCCAATCGCGTTTAGCATACAAATTTCCTAATTCTAGCACTTCTTGTGCTCCTAATTTTATTCTCGCCACCGCATGGCTGATCTTTCTGGTGACAAATTCCATTCCGCGGCGTTCGCTTTCATGGTTGAAGAGAATACCGCTGCAGGCAAATAAGTTAAAACTCTCCCGATAATTGACCACCATGTGATGGGCGTATACCTTAGCTACCCCGTACGGGCTGCGAGGGTGAAATTTAGTTTCTTCATGCTGGGGCGCAGGAGCAGCACCAAACATTTCTGAACTGGAAGCTTGATAAAATTTAGTATCTGGTTTTTCATAACGGATTGCTTCTAAAATTCTTCCTACCCCCATTCCCGTAATTTCGCCAGTTAGCACGGGCTGACGCCAACTAGTGCCGACAAAACTCATTGCTCCCAGATGATATACTTCGTCTGGCTGCACTTCCTTAATTACTTTAGTAATCGAGAATTGGTCCATTAAATCTGCATGGTGCAGGACTATTTTATCTTTGAGATGATTTATTCTGCCCAGAGTATCTACGGAAACCCTTCTCACTAATCCATGAACTTCATATCCTTTCTGTAACAAAAACTCTGCCAGATAAGAGCCATCCTGTCCTGTTATTCCTGTAATTAATGCCTTTTTCATGAGGTAAGTATTTTTTTATTTTGTTAATCAATTTTTATGGTCTTTTTTCCTGTATCCTTGTTTCAATAACAATTTTGCATATCCTACTCCAGCATTAAAAAGGCGGAATTTTGTTTCCCCGT
>JBBSWK010000160.1:0-3123 GCA_038046325.1 Nanobdellota archaeon
TTTTTAGCAAGAGAGGAAATTCTTTCCGGGAGTTCTTGAATTTTTTTAAATATTAGGGTTAAGATTTTTTCATCGTCAAGGACGCTTGCCTCTTTCTTAATTTTATCAAATAAAATTTTATCCTTACCAGAAATAAATCCCCCAGCTTTTGCTTCCACTAATTTCCATTCCCCAAAGCTTCCTACCAGAATATCCGCATATCTTCCAGCACACAACTTTGTCCCGATAGAACCAGAAACATCCATGATCACTAAGCAATTCTTTTTTTGGCAGAGTTGGAATATTTCCTCCATGGGCTGTTCCGCAAAGTAACCACCGGGATTCTGATAAAGAAGCGTGCCGCAGGAATGTTCTTTCAATTTTTTGTGCAAGTCTTCAAGATTAATTTTCGCGTCATCACATTTTACATCAACTACTTTAAGACCTAGTTTTTTAGGTATCTTGGGGTAACTTAACCAGCCGCCTTCTTCAGGAATAAGAACCACTTGGTCTTGAGGAATGATGGAAAGAGCGGCAGTGATAGCAGCATCTCCTCTCGTGGTTATTTCTATAAACTGATGAGCAGTTAATTTTTGTAGCGCTGAAATAATGTCTGGTTTAATCATTACTGAGAAAAAAAGAGGCTTATTTTTAATGATTGCTATGAAATTATTTTTTGGTTTGTTTCTTTCTTCTCCCGTTACTACCAACACCAAACTTAAGGGCTAAGATCAATTTCCGCATCAATTTGGTTTTACTTGCAAATCCCAGCAAATTGGATTTTTCCATAACCGGTAAAAATTCAAGATCTTGCTCAGATATTTTTCTATAGGCAGTGTAAGCAGAATCACTGCTGCGCAGAGCATCTATCTTTGATAAAGGAAAGGCCAATTGTTTTACAGAAATAATTTTCTGCATCTTGGCCGGCATGGAAGTTATATTTTTTATATCAAGAAGGCCGCAGAAAGAGCTGCTTTTCACTACATACATTTCTTCATCGCTATCCTGATATTTTGTAAGAAATTCCGAAAAACGCAAAGATGGTTCAAGCAAAACATATTTGTTAGTCATTATTTTTGTAACACTTATTTTACTTAGCACCTCTTTTATCAGCACTTGTTCGTAACTTCTTCCGGCAATAAAATACAAGAATCCGCCTAAGAAAATCAGCCACAAGCCGCCGCCAGAGCCGCTGGCGATACTGATGATGCCGAAGAGGATGAGGAAAAAGGCAAAACTTCTTCCGCCCAGAGCAGCGATCCTGGTAGCTTTCTTGACATCTTTGTAATAGGCGTACAAGAGCGCGCGGAAGGCTCTTCCTCCGTCGAGAGGATATCCGGGAACCAGGTTGAATAAAGCTAAAATCAAATTAAGCTGGTACAAATAAAACGTAATCGCAGCCCAAAAGACATTGCCATTCGGTGGCTGATCAAGCAGGAGATGGATAAGGTAAAAGAGCACAAACAGCAGCAGGGAGAATAACGGTCCGGCGACAGCCATAAGAAATTCTGTGCTTGGCTTGAGATTTTCATCATCGATACTGGCTACACCGCCGAAGAAAAAGAGGGTGATGCTTTCCACTTTTACTTTTTTAGCTTTTGCAACTAAGGAATGGCTCAATTCATGCAGTAAGACTGAGGCAAACAATAATAGTGCGGAAATTATGCCCATGAGCCAGTACGTTTTAGGTTCAAATCCAGGAAAAAATTGCGGGAAAAAAGATGAGGATAAACTCCAGGCTAACAGCGCAAAGACCAGCCACCAGGAGAAATGCAGCTGCACGTCGATGCCGAAGATACGGAATAGTTTGGTTGCGCCGCGCATATCTCACCTCTTTTTATAGAATTAAATCAGAGAAGAATAAAAACTTATCCTTTCACATTACCTATCGGTTTCAACGCTACGACTGGCCGAGTTATTCCAGCTTTATCCAGAGTATCAACAACCACATCAATATCTTTGTAGGCAGCGCCTGCTTCTTCCGCTAATCCTGCCATAGTAACCGCATGAACATAAATTCCTTTCTTTTCCATATCTTGCTGCAATTTGTCCCCGCGAATTTCCCGCTTGGCTTTAGCGCGGCTCATGGTGCGGCCTGCTCCGTGCGCAGTAGAAGCAAAAGTTTCATCAGCTCCATCGGTTCCCAATAAAAGATATGAGCCTGTTTCCATGCTGCCGCCCAAGATGACTGGCTGGCCGATCTTGGCATATTTCTTTGGTAACTCAGAAGCTCGGCTGGGACCGAAAGCGCGGGTTGCGCCTTTTCTGTGCACCAGCAATTCCCGTTCTTTTCCATTAACACGATGCTTTTCTAATTTGGCGATGTTGTGCGCAACATCATATACGAGATTCATTTCCATCTCTTCTGCAGTTTTTTCGAAGACCTGGCTGAAGACTTTTCGAATTTGATGAGTAATAACTTGTCTATTCGCATAAGCCATGTTCGCAGCACAAGCCATGGCTTTATAGTAATCTTGGCCTTCCGGAGAATTGAATGGCGCGCAGGCCAGTTCTTTGTCAAGAATTTCAATCCCATATTTTGGCATAACGTCTAAAAATAATTTTAAGTAATCTGTACCGATTTGATGTCCGAAACCGCGGCTGCCGCAGTGGACCATGATGACAATCTGGCCCGGCTTAGTTATGCCCATCACTTTGGCTGCGTTATGATCGTAAATATTTTCTTTCTTGACTTCTTGAATTTCGAGATAATGATTTCCAGACCCTAACGTGCCGAGCTGATCAAATCCACGCTTGGTAGCTTTGTCTGACACTTTACTTGGATCGGCTTGAGGAATCTTTCCATGGCTTTCGATATTTTCTATGTCGGAAGGCCAGGCGTAGCCTCTTTTCAAGCACCATTGCGCGCCGTCACGCATGACTTCTTTGAATTCTTCCTTGCTGACTTTAACAAATCCTTTACAGCCTACACCGGCAGGAACTGCTTTGTAGAGTTCGTCCACTAGTTGGTGAATGCGAGGCTTTACTTCGTCAACAGTAAGGTTAGTGGTGATTAAGCGCATACCGCAGTTAATATCGAAACCAATACCGCCTGGAGAGATGACGCCGCCTTCCTTAGGATCAAAAGCAGCTACTCCGCCAATTGGGAATCCGTATCCCCAGTGGCCGTCAGGCATGCAGTAA
>JBBSWK010000161.1:0-4039 GCA_038046325.1 Nanobdellota archaeon
GCGACAGAAGCAGGATTGCTGGTGAAGGATCGTCGATATCCATGTCGTAAGGCTGCCCGTTCCACCGTAAAGCCAGCGAGTGAACCCCATCTCGATAAAGTAGGATCAACTTTTTCCTGTAATGCAACCAACCTTTCTTGGATTTGATTATAAATCTTGGCATAACCAAAATCTCTAACCTCATTTTCCCCAATATTGATTCCCATACTTCTTCGGTCAACCGATCCTTTATAAATTTTCCGTTGTTTTTATCACCGATAAGTGAATAAAACAATTTTATATAGTTTTGATGATTTTAGGCTAAAATGGTCGTTAAAAGAGGAGTTATAGCTGCTGTACTTATCGGATTATTGCTTTTCATAACCGCCTGTCAGACTTCTGAAAAGAAGGCAGAAACACCGGTAGAAACCGCTCCCGCAGAGACGTCTGGCGAAGGCTGCACCGCCCAATGGGAATGTGCTGATGAGAATTACAAAGTATATGTGCAGGAAGACTGTGTCCGCAAAGATGCTACCAAATGCGAACGCGGCTGCGTTGATGGGCAATGCCGCCCTGCTGAAGTTTGTACTACCGGATTTAAGTGCATCGATGATTTCAGAAAAGGCTATCAGAAAGAAGATTGTTCTTTCATCAGCAAAATAGGCTGTGAATGGGGCTGTGATGCCGGCAAATGCCAGGAAAAACCTACTAATATTTTTACCAACGAGACTGCTCCGACTACCTCTACTGAATCCAAACCTACCTATTCTGCCATCGCAGAAAATAAGGAAGAAGGAGAAGTTGAAGAGGGAAAGACTATCTATTCTCTAAAAGTAGGAGAACAACAGCAGATCCAGATCAATGGAGTCCAAACCAACGTCAGCATCCACTTCTTAGAACCTAGTCAAGTGACGCTTAAGGTAAATGGAATCAAAAGCAATCCCATACTTGAACAAGGAAACACTACTTATGAAAACATTGGAGCAACCTTCAAAATCGAATGGATCTTATTCCAATCCTTTGCCGGTGGAAAGCAGGAGATTGGATTTAGTGTGAAGTGAATTCTAGTTCAATAACCAGAGATAGGCAGATTTAAATATTACCAAGTTCTTAGTCTTTTAGAGGTGGACGGCATGGAAATAACTCCCGCAATAAAATCTGAATTTCTGTCGTTTGATTCCGATCAAGTGGTGTCAGAACTGATTGGCCAGCTGCGTAAATATGATGAGCGGCATGGTTTGATTTTCAAAAAAGATAAATATCTAGGTGTTATAGAAAAAAAGAGATTGCTGCGTTCTAGATTGGATGTCTCTAAAGCAAAAATACAGAATTTTGTGCATCATACACCATTAGTAAATGAACATGCAGATGTGATTGAAACCGCGTATGCTTTGTTTCAGGCTGACAGTGATTTTGTTCCCGTGGAAAGCAATAAAAAAATAGTGGGCGTCCTTACTGCCTTAGATTTAGCACAGTTGGCGGCAGAACTTCCAGAAACAAAATCTTTTACTGTTGCTGATGTAAAACTGGTAAAAGGAGAGAAATTGGAGAAAGACGCTCCCGTAGGCAAAGCCATTGACCTGATGCATAAAGCCCGCGTTGATCAGGTTCCTATCTTTGAAGGAAAGAAACTGTACGGCATTGTCAGTTTCCGCGACGTGCTGCAGAAGTATCTGGCCTGGGTTCCAAGGAGGGAAACTTCTACTAAATTTGATAAAGTACGAGGCGGGTCAAAAGGAGCAGAATCTGATAAACCTAATTTAGCCATGCTACCCATTAAATCCTTCAGCACTAATCAGAATATCGTCACTGTTCCAAAGGATTCTAAACTTTCCGATGCTGTAGCTTTGATGACTAAAAATAATGTCTCCAGTGCTATCGTCATGGACGGAGAAAAATTTGAAGGATTGCTTACCTTGAAGAACATTCTGCGCTTAGTCAGCAGTTTACAGATCCCTGAAAACTTTAACATTCGTTTTGTAGGATTGAATGAGGTCGGCTTGCTGGCATATCAAAAAGAAGCGGTGCAAAAAATCGCTTCCAATGAAGCATTCAAACTGCAGCGGGAAATTCAAGACCAATTTTCCATGGTCGTGCACATCAAAGAATACAGCAAAGGAGACCGGGAGCGTAAGTATTCCGTCGCCTTGCATCTCGATGCCCCTGGACAGAATCTTAACGTTACTCAGTACGACTGGCGCATCGAGACCGCTCTGCACAAAACTTTCGATAACGCCAAGAATGCGCTGAAACGGAAGTTGAAGATGGAGAAAAGCAGAAGAAGGGAGTTTTGAACCTGAATTTATCCTTAAAGTTTTAATCCTGTTGCTTGGTATATTGTCGCTTGTGGTTCTACCCAAAATAAGTACGTTATCCACTTGTTTAAACCGGATTTGGGTATGTTCTCAAAGTGACCATCAAGTATATGGTACAGTTCGTGTCTTAACGTGGTTTCATTTGCAAATGAACTCCCCATCTCAATCTCGTACTCATTGTCTTTTATTTTTTTGCTACATGCATTGTCGTGAACTGTTAGAGTCGCGCGTATTTTAAATTCATTATTTGGTTCAATTTTTTTTCTTTCTTGATTCAACAATTGTTCTAATTGAGTTTGTGACTGAATTTTTGGTGAAGTAAAATTTGCAATTGACTGTGTGCCAATCATACCTGCAAAATAGATAACGCCAGCAGATAGAGTATAAACACACACTTTTATCCCATTATCAAAAATGTTTACTTTATCCATTGTTTTTATAAAAATGTTAACGATTCCTGTTACCACTTTTAAGATTGGCACTTATTTTATAAATCTTTACAGAAAATGGATTCTTTAATAATCTACTTCTTTCCCTTCACTTTCTTCTTCATCATCTTCTCGCGGAACTTGATGGCATTCTTTTCAGAAATAAACCTGTATAATTTTCCATCTAATTCCATCTCAATAACTTCGTCAGCATCCGTGATTGCCTTCCCACTGAACGCGTCCTTGCCTAGCTGTCCTATACCAGCAGCTCCTTCCATGACTCCCTCTTCCCAGGGCTCGATTTCATCGTTTTCTTCCAGCTTCTTTCGCCCTTCTTCAGTATAAATATCTTCATCCTCATCGCCAAGATCCATAGCCAGTTCATGCTCTTCAGAAGTCTCGTCTGGAAGGATACCTTGCTCTTCGGCTGGGTATACATCGTCCTCTTCTTTAGTATGGATAGTTGGATCTACAGTTGTTTCCAAAGGTTTCGCTTTTTTCGGTAAAGGAGCTTTACTCTTTTTCTTGACCGGTTTCGCTGCCGGAGATGTTCTCCTTTTCATAGGTTTAGTTGCCTTTTTCGCCATAACCAGAATAGAATTTCAGAATTTAAAAGGATTGTGGTGTAAAGATTAATCTGTAGCGTAAGATTAATCTATATTGTCCTTCCTCTAAATCCATTTAAAATCAAACTGATATATAATCAAAATGGGTCGCATAATTACCTTTACTGGCGCTTCAGGAGCGGGGAAAAGTACCATTGCCCAGGCTTTAGGGTATCCTTTTGTACTTAGCACTACTACGCGTACCCCTCGAGACTCAGATTTGCCAGGAGAATATGAATATCTTGAGCTTGACGATATGGTGTGGGAAGAAAAGGGTTGGAACAATTATCTCTGGATTGAACCACATGCGAAGCATTACTATGGAACCAAGAGAGAAGTTGTTGACAGAGCGCTCCAAGCTCCAGATCTCTCCGTGATGATTTTAATTCCAAAAGTCTTACCGCGACTCTTGAATTATGCTGGAACAGAGAAGGTGCTGCCGTTCTATGTTCGTAGTCCAGAAGAAACTATATTGCGTGCGCGTATGCAGCAGCGAGGAGAAACTAACAATACTATTGAGCTGCGCTTGAACGAAAGTAGAAAGTGGGACCAAGAGGCAGAAAAATCAGAAATTCCTTACATTTTTATCACTAATAATGGAACGATCGAAGCAGCAGCAGAGCAGGTTAGATCCTTCTTAAAGTAGGATTAGAAGTAAAACCTTATAAATAATTCTCATTCTGTATCGCTTCATGGAAGAAGAATTTCAACC
>JBBSWK010000162.1:0-5273 GCA_038046325.1 Nanobdellota archaeon
CAGAATCTGATTGATTAGCCACATCATCTTCTCATCAGAAATTTTCTTTTTGATATAATCCGCGATCAAAGGGTTTGCCGTAAGATTTTTTGCGGGAATCTTGAACACTTCTTTCATCGATCTATAGCGGTGCAGGTGCGGATCGATGGTAATGACTTTATCCACAGCATTGTTCAGCAGCTTGGCCATGATCCGGGAAGAGACTGCTTCTCCGGGATGGAATCTTTTGTCTTGACGCATATACGCTAAATACGGCGCAGCTAAAATTACTTTCTTAGCTCCTAAATCTTTAGCCGTTTCCGCAGCAAAAACAGTCATCAATAATGATTTTTCCGGATTAGGTTGGTATGATTGTACAATCACTATCGTCTTGCCTTTGAGATCAGTATTATATTTGAGATAGGTGTCTCCATCAGGAAAGGCTGAAATGGTTAGCGGTGAGAAAGGGACTTTCAGTTTTGTAGCAAGAGATTTAGCGATTTTTACTGAATTTCCGCAGCTGGTGATGATAATTTTTATGCACCTCTTTATAGAATAGTAAAGAGTGTAGATTTATAAAAGTAACCTCTAAATCCCCTAAAAACTTATATAGTTCTGTTTAGTACTATAATTCCTACCTATTTTGAACAATTTCTGCCAAAATGAATCCAGCTGAACTGCGAAAACATTTCATAGAATCATTATACGAAACCTTAGATAACGTAGTTTCACCAACGCCGTATATAGAAATCACCGATGGAGAGAAATTTGATGTAAAATTGCTTGATGGTAAAGGAAATTTACCGAAGCCAGATACCACTGAAATAACCTGCTTAGATATGAATATAGCATCATTGTTCTTTGATGATTTTAACATTTTACTGGAAGGAATTACTGGGGTTGGGAAGACATACACTACTGATGTTCTTTCTAAAGCAGTATTTGGTCCTGGTTCTTATAACACTATCCGCTTAGGCGGCGGGTTGTTGGGAGCATCTGCCTTAGAGCCATTTACTTTTACTGAGCTTGATAACGGCGTTCCTAAATCACGTATTGCCCAAGAAAAATGCCAGCAATACGGACTTTTATTCATTGATGAGATCAATCGCGGGGATACGCAGGAAGTCTTCCAAGCCGTTGATGGAGAAATCCATGTCAATGGTGATACTGGTTATTTACGTATTCCTATTCCGGGCACCGATAGACACAAAAAATTAGCAATTTTTGGTTCCATGAACCCTGCTGACGCTCAGCATAGTTCAGCATTAGAACTAGACCTAGCAGGAGAAAACCGATTCTTGAAATTTACTTTCCCTAACGGTGTGGAAGAGGCAGGCGCCAGCCAATTAGATAAACGAGCGTACCAAAATTTACATGATCAGTTCTGGGACTCCTTCCGCAAAAGAACCGGAATGAAAGGGACGTGGCGTGATCTGTATCCGTTGGTGGCTGATCCGGAAACCGTCAAAGCGGAACTACACCATGATGCGCGGGAATTTATTGATGTTGCCTTAGGTTACGTCAGCAAAGACCCAGTGGAAGTCATAAAGCGAAATGCTGGCTTACTGAAAAGCACTGGATACGAAGCGCGCTGTACCTTCAAAGACGACGGCAATGATGTTCAACGCGTCCGAGACGCACAAAAAAATCTGAAGCATGGATTTGTACGTCGGGATTTGAAAAAAATTCATAACTTCGCTTCCTTGCTGGCATTTATCAAGGGAGTTAAGGCTGGAACGTATGATGCTTCTGTTTCCCTGCACGATATAGCTGCAAGTATAGGAGTAGTATTAGAAAGCAAGAAAATAACTGGCTCAGCCGATGGCTCTGTACTAGCTTTAGTGAACGATGCTTTGCATTCTTATAAACAAATTAGGGCAAGAATGAATATCCCTAGTGATATTGGGGTGCGCGAATTAGTCTGGCAGGCAGCTATGTATGCTGAAAAAGAGCGAGGCTTTGGCGCTTACAACAGCACTATTATCCAAGGAATTGACACTCTCAATACCCCGGCGAAAGGCGTTGCTGATGCTGTCTTACGCTCACGGTTGGCTGCTGACCTTGCAGTGTTAACTCACTTTAGCAACAATTACAAAACTGACGTGGAAACCATATTAAGGGAAGAACAAAATCCTGAAGCAACTTTAGATGCATTCCGCGTGCTCTATGAGCAGAAGAAAGCACAGGCCAGCGTCTATGCGCATAGATTAAGTTTTGTTCGAGGATAAGCTATGACCAAATATATTCCCCGCGAAAAACTTGAACATTTAATTTGGATGCCAAATGGATCTATTCCTACTCCGCGATCCCGATTTGCTTCTCAGGAGAGGCTAAATTTAGAAAGACAGTATTTTTTCATGGCTAAAACTTCTACGTATGCACAAGGAGTCCATGCACTTCAAAATGGTTGTAAAGCAGCAGCTAATTCAGTACACCCGCAATGTACACTAGATGATGGAAATAAAATTTATCGCCCTTTAACGTTCAAAGAAAATATTGGGGCGAGAGTACATGATTATGAAAGCAACAAAGATAGCGAAGAGCGATTGCGCTTATTTCAGCGCTGGAACAATTCCTGCACTGCTATCGCGTATCAGAAAGGAACAGCCAAGTTTAAAGTAGTGCCTATCTCTCAAGAGCTTATCTTTATTCCAGAAGATTTTAATCAAAGTTATATGAAAATTAAGTATGATGATATTGAAGAACCAGAACTAGAACAATATACTGCAATATATAATGAAGCTCTTACTCCGGCCCAAGTAGAAACCCATCCGGCTTGGCTAGCTGCAGTAGAAGGCGATGTTCATTTATTGAAAACATATCGAGATATTGTTGTTGCAGAACGAAAAACAAAAACTGCCATGGCCTTCGGGATACAAACTGAAATTTCCGAGGATTATCTTCGGACTTTGTTCGTGAGCGATCTAGATAGCAACTCCAATGCCGGCGGCCTCGATCTTAAAAACTACGGCGGGTCTTTCCTCCGTGTAGTTCCCGTCGTGAGCGCCGGAGGCAAGCTCTAGCAGAACTACGCATTAAAAATAAAATGGAAAGCATAGAGGTCTTGCTGGAACGAGCAGAAGAACGGTGGCGAGGCGAAGTTAACGACAACCATCCCTTGTGGAGCGCTATTCCCGTCATTAAGGAAGGAAAGCCTGGGCATGGCGGCGATTGGCATTTTTCTACTGATCTTAAACAAATTTTCGCTCTCATTTTCAATGATGAAAATTTACAGAAAAAATTCACTGAACTTGTGCCTAAATACTGGGACGGGAAGCCGGAAGAATTAGCCTTGCATACGTTACATTACTTACTTTACCACGAATTATATCATCCCTTGGAAGCCCCGAAAAGTAAAGAAGATGACAGAAAGATTCGTCAAGCAATCCGCAGAGGAATCATCAAAGCAGAGCCAACCCTCAGTCCTTTGGAACAAGTGTTGAAAGTACGTGCTTCACAAAATGCGGTAAAGGATTTCATTCTCGACAATCGTTTTGCAGTTGATAATACAGAAGGAAAATATGTCCGGGACGACGTTATCCCTATTTGGAATGTCATCGACCTGCATGATGAGCCTGCCAAAACTGGCCTTTACACCGTTATGGTATATATGTATGGGAAATTATATGGCCCAGCTAAAGCGCATTCTTTCTTTGCAGATAAAACTGGCGAGAAAGGAGTTACTGTGGCGGAAGAAGCGATGAAAGCATTACTGAAGCAAGGATCAGATGCTCTTTCAAAACCAGCCGATTACTTTGAACAAAAAGATGAATTAGTAAAAGCTGTCAGAGAAGTATTTGCTGGGAATGGTCGTTATGCCGGCATTGAACGATTTATGGCCGTATTAAGCCCTTATATTGAAAAAACTATGCCCAAAGGACGTTGTGGTTATCATGGCGAAGGAAGCGGTTCCAGCTGGCAGGATATTTTACTGGATTTATTAGAAGATATGTCTGAGCGGGAACAGCAGCAATTTCTGACTCAGATAGCAAGGCAAATTCAAAACAGTAATAATAGTGAACAATTTTCCGACATCAACGAAGATGAAGAATTGAATACTTTAGAATTATCTGCCATCCATGAATTTTACAAACGCAATCATCCGAAGGTAAATATTGTCGGCGGTGCGAAGAAAGCAGAAACAATTTCTATCGGAAAAGATGAGAGATTTTTCCTTAAGGACACAGCTGTCCTTACTGAAGAACAACTCCGCCGGCTTAATTTGAATAAAATTGCACGATTCCAACAGAGAACAAGGCTTCCTACTTTGATTACCTTACCGAACGGCCTATACCGATTGAACCAATATGATATTAAAGAACGGGAACGTAAAAGTATTGCCTATGTTGACCAAAGCTTAGATTTATCTGACGTCTATGAATTTTATCTTGACAGTTCTGGCTCTATGTATGGCAGGGCTACTGCTAAGGGCTTCAACGACGGCAGCAGCTGGGATATGTTGAGCAGCGTACTTTACGGCTACATTGATGCTTTGTATCAGGCTAGCGTTGAATTAGGCAAACCCAGCAGATTACAATTTCATAATTTTGCTGACCAACAGTTAAGTTCTGCTGAAGTTGATGTCCGCGACTTCTGGGAAAGAGCACAGCCCGACCTACTGAAAGTTCTGTTCAGGCCGGAAAACGGCTATGGGGTTGAAGATTTAAGCATACAAATGCACTATGATGGAAAAAAGCGAACCTGCGTCATTGTCACCGATGGAAATTTGGTAATTGACGGTAGAACCGAACGGGAAAGTAAAAAAATGAAACACCTTGCCGAACAGCCAAATACTCACGTGCTTTTATTTGAAATCGACGGCAGTTATAAATTAGGGCAAGCTGTAAAAAGCGACCCTAACATCCATTATTTTCCGGTCTACGATAAAAATACAATGTTCCGGAATGGATTAGAAGTGCTCTTAGGAAAATGACTCTACCCAGAATTTGGAAGGGTCCGAACGGAGAGACCTAAGGCGAAGCCGAGCATAACCCAGTATATCCACTGGGGTGGTCTCGGAGTGATTGGCAAAGAAACCTTTAATAACAAGAAAATTCTTCTTCCCGGCATGAAAAAGAGGTTTGCAGTTTTCGCAATTGTCTGGATATCGGTATTCTTTAGCATTATGTCAATCGCTGGCTGTACCTTTCCAAGTCTAAAAGAGATGCCAAACATATCTTCTTTTCCTAAAGACATGCCTAACCCAAAAGATTTTCCTCAAGGGATGCCAGATCCCTCATCATTTCCTAAAGGCATGCCAGATCCTTCCTCTTTTCCAACGGGGATGCCTGACC
>JBBSWK010000163.1:0-2689 GCA_038046325.1 Nanobdellota archaeon
GAAAGGAAGTTCGGTGAAGGAGCTGAAGCTGGAGCAAGAGCAAATCAAAGAAGATGTAGAGAAGGCGGTGAATCCAGCACTCTTCCATACTTTCAATGCCTATCATCTGTTCAAGAAAGCGCATAGGATGGCCGCTTGGTAGATTCTGATATTTTTTAGGTTTCTTTACGATTTTGCACTACAGAAATTATAATAATAATTTTCTAATCTTTTTCACTTAGCAAAATCTTTTATAGTATCTTGCTTTCTGTCAAAATATGTCGAAGAAGAATTTCCAGAAGGAAATAGAAGAAGCGCAGAAGAAAGTGCGCGGTGAGGAGAAGAAGACTGAACCGCCTGGCGGAAAGAAGCCTGAGCAGAAAAATGACTCAGAGAAATTAGAGAAGGCTTCTGAAAAGAAAGAAGTTGAAGAGATTCTGGAAAAAGAAGAAGAGTTAGATGAAGAGCAGTTTTTGACAGAGCGAGAACAGCAACAGAAATCGCGCAAAGAAACTGGCCTGGAAGATATCGCCAGGAAAGGATCAGCGCCCGCTGAAGTTCATGATTCGCAATACGTGGAGAGATTAAGCCATAGGCCGATCGGAGAACTGTACAAGGAAGTCAAGCAGCTGTACCAGATCGCGGAAGATAAAGGCTATCTCAGCCCGACCGAGCAGAAGCAGGTGGAATATCTCAGCTCCGCAGTGCAGCGGAAATTTGAAGATGAAGAGGAAGGGATCTATTCTTTCAGCGAACAAGCGGCCCGGGCAGCCAGCATCACCCAGCAGTTAAGCGCTTCCATGATAGGATCATATAAGGGAAAAAAGATGAATGAGATGTACAAGAACTAGGAGAAATAGGGCAGGTGGGAATGGCTAAGAAACAAGTAACTCTTGACGAAGAGTTTCTTCAGTGGTGGGAACGGGGTTTAGAAGAGAAAGGATATGATCTGGATGAGAAACAAGTACGGGTTTTAGCTCATCTTGGAAAAAACCTTTACCACGTCTATAGTTATCGTGAAATGTTTACTGCGATGCGAAAAGGAGAATACGGCCCTTTGCTAGCGTATCATGCAGCCTATCAAAGATATACACAGTCACGATTGGAAGCTTTGTCCGAAAATGGCGCAGAAATCATTCCTCTTCCCCCCAAAAAACAAGAATAACGTTTATATACTTTATTTCTTTATCTGTTTACATGGTCGAATTTGGAACCGGCTACCAGATGCCTATGGATCGGGAATATGGACATCATGCTCACGCCCATGATCATAGCCAGGCCAGCCCTTCCAATAATTCTACTAATGATGTAGGGGTAGGCATCAAAGATTTTGGGATGAGCTTGGCTCTGGGTCCAGTACCTAACGTTCCTGCAGTTGGTGCAAAACTTCGCGCCGGCATGAAGACCTTAGAGATTGGCTTCACCGGAAGCGGAAAAGGAACCGGGCAGTCGCAGACGCCTGAATATTATGGTAAAGCGCAGAGAAAAGCATTGGAAGAAATCGGAAGAGCGAACGAAGTTAATTTTACCACGCACGCTTCTTTTGGCATTCAGGGATTAGCTGGTGCAGACCAACGGGGTAATTTTAACAAAGCGCAAAAAGAATTTGCGTTGCAAGAAATACGAAGAGCAGTAGAATTTGCCGGCGATGTGGCGAAAGGCGGCCCGGTAGTGGTGCATACGGGAGAATTCCATCGCCCTATTAGTGGAGCTGACTGGAACCAGGAAGGGGAATATGCAGAAAAATTCAGGATGCATGAAAAAGAAAAGGAGCAGGAAACGTTTGGAGTGGTAGATAAAAGGCTTGGCAATCTAATAGTGGAAGCTCATAAGAACAAGCCCGTCTCAAAGCCAGTGTGGTTGACTGCCAAGCCTGGCCAGGAATATGAAGATTTCGATGGGAGAAAAAGAACGGTTCAGGAAGGAGAATCTGTATATATCGATTATTTAGGAAAAAAAGTGCCTCGATATGAACGTGTTCCTGTTTTCGATAAAGAGAAGGGAGAATTCTTGACTAAACAGTATAATTGGGAGGAAATGGGTGGTCAAGCCAAGGAAATGGAAATGGAAGCACGCGAAGAATGGCAACGCTGGAAGAAAGCCGGTTCTGAAGAAAAAGAAAAGATAAAGGATAAATCGATGTGGGTGCGTTTTTTACGTGATGATATTACTGATCCAGAAAGGGAAATTAAAATTCGACCGGAAGAAGCATATGTGGTTGCTGCGCTGGAAACACAGATTGGTAATGCTCGCGGTTATGCTTTTAACTACAGCCGTGATTTTGATGAGCACGTCGAGAATGTCAAGAAATTGCGCAAGGCTTTGGAGTTCTATGAAAAATTGGAAAAGGAAACAGATGAAGAGGAGCGTTGGAAACTGAAGCGGCAGGCAGAAGGCTTAGCTGGCGGTTTAGTTCCTACTGACGCAAGATTCCCTTCTGAAATTATCAAGAGACACTTGTCTACTTTTGAGAGCCATATCAAGCAAGCTCAGGAAACCGCAGCCAGCCAGTTTGCCCAGGCTGCGGAACAGATGGAAACCATCAAGCATATTCAAAGTGCGGAAACGTTTGCCTTGGAGCAAGCGTATGATTCATATGCGCAGGCAGGCATCAGCGCGATGCGGCAATCAGACAAAATGCAGCGTGCCGGACAATTGAAGAAACCGATTGCTATTGCCATGGAAAATTTATTTCCAGAGAGTTATGGGG
>JBBSWK010000164.1:0-9621 GCA_038046325.1 Nanobdellota archaeon
ATCCATGATCGCAGAAAAAATAAGCATAAAAGCAAAAGGCGAATATGCCATCAAGGTGCGGTGAGGAACATGAATATTACCATAAATGCAAAACATGAAAATCCTTTGTTGCACAGGGTAGAAGTACAAGGAGTAGTCGCATTTGAAGGCGCTACGCCGAGCAACACGCAGGTTGTAGAAGCATTGGCTTCCCAGCTCAAGGCTGATGCCAGCCATATCGTGCTTCGGCATATCTACACTAAATTCAGCAAGCATGAAGCGAAGTTTGAAGCAGTTGCATATAACTCTGCTGAAGCTCGTAAGAAAGCTGAACGCTTGACTCCGCAGCAAAAGAAAAAATTAGAAGAAGAAATAAAGAAAGCTGCTGAAGAGAAGAAGAAAGCGAAGGAAGCTAAGAGTGAGTGAGTAAAATGAAATTATTTACTAGACATTATTTAGGGATGGGCGCGGGAATTGCTATAACTACTGTTAGTGGTTTTATGGCGTATAATACTTCACGTGAAATTGATAACTATGAACAACAATTAGCTCCGTTTTCTGAAAAAATAAAAGAAAACAAACAAGAACAATCAGTTGTTGTAACTAAATTAGAGAATTGCCTTAATTTTTCTGGCAATCAAAATGAATGTCTTGGATTATCTTTCCGTTACAATAAACTCAATAATGAGTATCGTGATTTAGATAAAAAAATACAGGAATTGACTAAATATGTTAATTCAGAGAGTAATAAAAATTTTGCCTATTCTGTTCTGGTTTTAGCTGGTTTGGCAGCGACTGGATTTCATGTAGCTGGATATGTACGTCAGAAAAAAATATCAAAGAAAATAGCTGAATACAGAAAGGATAAGTAAAGTGATTGTTGCTGAAGAAAAGAAGAAAGCGAAGGAAGCATTAGCAAAATGAAAGGTTCTATCAAATATTCTGTAGTTGGATTGGTCGGGGCAGGTATTTTTGCTGGTTCGGTTATTTCCAATACTCATAGACTTACTGAATATCGCAAATCAAAGAATGAAATGCTGCATCAAATGTGGGCGGCTGAAGATAAACAACATAATTTAGGCCAGAAAGTTGATGATTGCATTAAAACAGTTCATGATTGCCGTTCTGTGTATGCACAATATAAAGCAGCATCCGATGAGGTCAGTATGTTAAAAAATAAATATCTTCTATTTGAGAACAACCCCGATAATTCTTCTCCTTGGGAACCAGCTATAGGAATTTCTGGTTTAGCATTAGTAGTGGCTGGATTTGGTGTAGGAATTGGTTCTTATCTCCGAGAAAGACGAGAAAAGAAAGAAAAATTATGGAATATGAAATGAAGTTACGAGATGATGAAGAGTGAAACTTTCTAAGCAAGCTGCAAAGAGCATAACCTGGGGATCGTATATTGCTATCGCTGGTTGTTTAGCGGGATCTTTATATTTTCAAAAGCCCAGTCCAGAAGAAATGCGTATCAGTGAAATAGAGAAAGAAAAACCAAAGATGGGTCAAGAGATTCTGCAATGTATTCCACGCCAGAAGGAAACTTCATTATCAGATAGATGCAATGGCTTGATCATTCGCTACGATTCTTTGGAGAGGGAGAAAGAATATCTAAAAACGACTTCGGAATACCTTTCAGCAAAGGCAGGACAAGAACGTGCCTTATACCTGACTTTGTTAGCCATACCTTTTGCAGCTGCTTGTATTCTAGGACAACTCCAGTACTCCCGAAGAGTTAAGGAAGAGAAAGCGAAGGCGCTATAATGAAAATGTCTGATAAAAATATCACGAGATTAGGTGTACTTTCTGCTCTCGGCATAGTGGGCGGTGTAGCTGGAGCGGTCTATTTTGGGAGAGCAACTCCTCTAGAGAAACATGTATTTGAAATGAATGAAGAAAGAGATTCCATTATTACTGAGTTAGTTAAATGCGCTCCTCGAGACAGAAAAACTTCTCTTTCCGATATGTGTATTAATTATGCTCGCCGTTACGATCTTCTAAGCGAGGAAGTTGCAAGAGCAGAAAAAGATCCTGCTTATATTTCAGCATCACGGGATAAATCATATTCTGTTGGTCTTGTATTGGTAGCTTTTTTTTCCTGGATGGGCACTTATGTATTAATCAGAAAGAAAGAAGAAAATGTGAATGAAATTGAAAGTCAAAAATGAATCGCAAGAGAGTAAATCATAATAGAAAGATTTAAAAATTAAAACTCAAAAGGTGAATAAACATGGCAGCTCCAGCAAAAGGAAAAGCTCCCGCCAAAGGCGGCGCAGCAAAGAAGAAACCAGGCAGTCAGATCTGGAAATTGTACGAAGTGCAAGGCGATAAATTAGTGCGCAAGAATAAGTTTTCCCCAAAGTCACAGGGAGACTTTATGGCTAATCACAGCGATCGCTTAGTCTGTGGGAAGACTAAGTACACTGAGTACAAGAAAAAGTAAATTTTTCTTCTTTATTATGTCTTCTATTATTGTTGATTTGAAAGGTTGTAATACTGTTTTGGAATTTCTTGATAGGGTTGTTAAGGCATTAGAGATTTTGCCGTTCTATGGGACTAACCTGGAAGTGTTAGGAAAAACAATCTCTTCCTTGGAGAAACATGGATTTAGTTTCCCCTTGAAACTTGAATTGATAAATACTAAAGAGTATCAAGAAAAATGCCCAAACGGATGGAAAATATTTTTAAAGTCCCTGGAAAAAGCGGAAGAAGAGTATGCTGAAAAGAAGATCATCTTTACCTGGGAAATAACATGAACTACCAAGATTTTTTCCAATTGTACATTACGAAATTAGGATATGAGATAGTCGAGCCTCTCTTTGGCGGCTCTGCCTCTGTCTACAAAGTTCAAAAGGGATCAGAAGTAAGTGTAGCTAAAGCTGGCGTTAAAAAAGAAAGTGCACTTTTAGATGAAATTTATCGTGACTTAGTTCGGGAAAGGTTAGTGTTAGAGAAAACAGCAAAAATTCCTGGAATCGTACGTCAACAGGCATATCATCGCACAAAGTTTAATCATTTTGATGTAGCAGTTCTGGTTCGCGATTATATAGAAGGAAAAATGTTAGGTGAAGACCAAGGTTTAAATCAAAGACAATGTGAGATTTTAGGAAGAACGGTTAAAGCAGTTCATTCTATAGGCGTTGCTAGTCTAGATATCAAGAGTGCTAATATTGTTGTAGACGGAGAAGGATTTCCTTATTTGATAGATTTGGGAACAGCTCTCTTTGCAGGTAAAAATAAGTATTTGAAAGGTGTCGATGAGGATTTAGAGAAACTCAATTTCTTCTGTCGTAGACACAATCCAAATTTTAATAAATAACTGCTCATTTTTCTTCTATATGCCTTTCGACCAACTCAAACAAGAATATTCTACTTGCACTAAATGTCCTGCGTTATGTCAATCCCGTTCGCAAGTTGTTTTCGGCTCGGGAAATCCTAAAGCAGAAGTGTTGTTTATCGGTGAAGCTCCCGGGGCAAATGAGGATAAGCAGGGGATTCCTTTCTGTGGCATGTCCGGGCAGGTGCTGAATGAATTGCTGGCTTCTGTTGGTTTGTCAAGAGAAGATATTTTTATCACTAATACTATTCTCTGCCGGCCGCAGGACAATAGAAATCCGGCAAAAGACGAAGTAGAGAATTGCCGGGATAGGTTGGATAAGTTGATTCAGATCATGCAGCCGAAGGTGATAGTAACTATCGGCAATTTTGCTACAGAAAGAATTCTGGGAAAGAAAGGCATCACTTCTTTACGCGGAAAAATATTTGAAGTGGAAGGAAAGAAAATAGTGCCAGTGATTCATCCGGCTAATTATCTGTATTCAGGCAGAAATCCAGAGATGTTGGCGCAGATGAAGAAGGATTTTGAGACCATTGCTGGCGTGATTAAAGAAAAAGATAAAATAAATAAACAAAAAAAGTTAGGAGAGTTTTAAGAGTTATACGTCTCCATTATTTTTGTCATGACCACGTGTGGATCTATGTTCGCGCATGGTCTTCGATCTTCCATGTACCCTTTGCTTTCTACGTTAACTTGCCAAGGGATTCGAATACTTGCGCCGCGATTAGAAACGCCTGCTCTGAATTCGGTGTAAGGAGCAGTTTCGTGTTTTCCAGTCAGGCGGTCTTCTATCCCTACACCATATACAGCAATGTGTTCTTTCTGGCGTAGTCTAAATTTTTCGATGATCCTGTCAAAGCACTCCGAACTTTCTCTCATCTCCTTGGTAGAAAAATTAGTGTGTGCGCCTGCACCATTCCAATCGCCTTTTACTGGTTTTGGTTCTAACGACGGTACTACACCATATTTTTTTCCGATTTTCCCAAGCAGATATCGAGCGATTACTAGATCATCGGCAACCCGTAAAGGGCTGCTATCCGGAGTTCCATTTCCCATCTGGAATTCCCATTGTCCAGGCATGACTTCGGCATTGGTTCCAGCTAATAGTAAACCTGCATCCAAACATGCGTACATATGTTCTTCCACAATTTCATCGCCGATAATTTTGTCTGCACCATTGCCGCAGTAATATTTCCCTTGCTCTACTGGAAAAACTTCATTATCTTTAGTGTAATTTTTAGGAAATCCTAAAGGGCTGGCAATGCGGGAGAAATCATTCTCATCAACGCGCATGAAAGTATATTCCTGTTCAATGCCAAACCAGAATTCCTGATCTTGGTATTTTTCGTCAACTGCCCGTAAAAGTGCTCTCGTGTTAGAAAGGTGATGCTTATCTCCCGGTACATCGAACACTTCGTTTAGTACGAGGACAGATAGGTAATCTGGTCTTTCTCTCTTTCTTAAAGGATCTAAGTAAAAACGCACTGGTTTTAAAACGCAATCAGAAAAATGCCCCTCTGCTTGGCCGGTGCTACTGCCATCAAATCCCCAGATAGAAGGATCATCATTTTCATTTAATATTTTAACATATCTTTGTCTTTCTTGAAGACTCATCTCTTCCCGAAATCCGAAATCACGATTGAGAATTTTTGTTTTACTGCGAATGTCAGGATTTTTGTTCATGTCTAATGTAACATTTCCTGCTTCATCTTTCACCAGATTATTTCCATCCAGCCAAATATATTCTGCGATTACCTTCATATTTTCCACCTCTAAATGGTTTTTTCGAAAGAGCAGGAACTTGCTTATATTCTTTTTGTATCTTCGATAAGGAGTAAAGTTTATATTGCTATTCTCCCGTTTCTCTTTAAGTGATCTAACATGTTTGGAATGCTTTGGTGGCTTATCGGCGTTGCTGGTGCAGTATGGGTAATTTACGATATCGTAACCTACCAAAAGAAGATGAAATCTGAGCATAAGCTGCTGTGGATCATTGCTGCAGTTGTGTTTTCTGTTCTTACCGCAATCATCTATTATTTTGTGGTGAAGAGAAAGTAGATAAAACCTTCAAAACCTTTATATAAAATTACTATTATTTCTATCACTATGATCACCAAAGACATGACTATCGGCGAACTAGTGCAGCAATATCCTTCGGTAGTGGAAGTGCTGATGGAAGAAGGTGTGCATTGCGTCGGCTGCGGGGCATCCTATTTTGAAACTATCGAAGAAGGGTTAGCTGGTCATGGAAGAACTGAAGAAGAAGTAGATGCTATTGTCAAAAAATTAAATCAAGCTATCCCTCAGGAAAGCGGGGATGAAAATCTTACCATCACTGAAAATGCAGCTGCCAAGGCTAAAGAAATTTTATCCAAGAAAGATATCCAAGCCATCCGCATCGGAGTAAGTTCCGGTGGCTGCGCAGGATATGAATACGAATTTTCATTTGAGAATCAGAAAAATGATAACGATGTAGTAGTCGAAGTCAATGACGTCAAGTTTTATGTTGATACTGAAAGTTTACAGAAATTAAAAGGTGCAAAAGTAGATTATGTTGATTCTCTTACCAGTGCGGGATTTAAGATCACTAATCCGAATGCGAAAAAGACTTGTGGCTGCGGGCAGAGTTTTGCATAGATCATATTCTTTTGTTTCTCTCTCTTGCCGGTATCGGCCGTAATTCTAATTGCTGAATCCAATATTCTAATGGTTTCTTTTCCAACAGCTTTGGATCACTGTCTTTGATGTACATGGAAGAAGCTGTACCTATCAGAGCATATCCAAACGAACACATGTACACTCCATTCATCGCTGACTCAGGATTTTTAGTCTGGATATAATCAACAACTTGCGCGATTCCTTTTACTATCAATCCTATCCCTGTTACCAGCATGGGCAGTCTGGCCAATGAAGAAATTTTTTTGGTAATTTCGTATGATACAGGTGTTTTTGTGAGAGCGCCATCGCTTGCGTCTGATTCATATCGTTCTTTGACATAATTTCTGCCAAAGTCCAGGCTCTGCAGAGCCAATATTCCTGTTCCTATTACAAAGTACAAATCGCCCTGGAGCATAAAACTCATATTGGCAGCAGTTCCGCTGAGATTAAAGATATGCGCTAACGAATATTTACTCCTTCCTTTCTCTTCCCACTCTTCCGTTTTCTTAGTGTAATAGCGCAGAACCTGTTCATCAGCCCATTGTAGTGGTTTTAGTAAAGACTCGAGAGACATAAATTGAAAAATATAGTTTGAAGATATATGGCTGGTGCTGATAGAGTATATGCCAAGCAGTCGTCTTGGCAACACAAAAACATATAAAAACCCCTCTTATTTCTGAGCTATCATGAACGCAAATGAGCTTCGCGATAAATATCTAGAATTTTTCCAGAGCAAAGGGCACGTCATTATCCCTTCTGCTTCTCTGGTGCCTAAAGACGATCCTTCGGTTTTATTCAACACCGCGGGAATGCAGCCGTTAGTTCCATATTTATCTGGACAATCACACCCCCTCGGCAAACGTTTGGTCAATATCCAGAAATGCCTCAGAACAGTAGACTTTGAGAATATAGGAGATAACACTCATCATACCTTCTTCCAGATGCTCGGTAATTGGTCGTTAGGTGATTATTTCAAGAAAGAAGCGATCAGCTGGAGTTTTGAATTCCTGACCGGCAAGAAATGGCTGAACATTCCGTTAAAGCAATTGGCGTTTACTGTATATGAAGGTGACAAAACTGTTCCAAGAGATACAGACTCATTTGAATTATGGAAGTCTCTGGGAGTTCCAACAGAACGTATCGCTTTCTTAGGAAAAGATAATTTCTGGATTGCTGGTGAGTCCGGCCCTTGTGGTCCATCTACGGAGATGTTTTACTGGACTGGTGATGGTGAAGCGCCTAAAAAGTTTGATCCGAACGATAATCGCTGGGTAGAGATATG
This sequence comes from Nanobdellota archaeon, assembly GCA_038046325.1. Classification (GTDB taxonomy): domain Archaea; phylum Nanobdellota; class Nanobdellia; order Woesearchaeales; family GW2011-AR9; genus JACPIL01. Next base: position 7,260 of record JBBSWK010000164.1, read on the forward strand.
GAATGATGTGTTCATGCAATTCAATAAAGGCAAGGATGGTTCTATCACTGCGTTGAAACAGAAGAATGTCGATACCGGCATGGGTTTTGAACGAACGTTAGCTGTCTTAAGCGGAAAGAAGAGCGCTTACGAAACTGATCTATTTCAACCAGTCATAAAAAAGATAGAGCAGTTAAGCGGCAGGAAGTATAAGGATGCGCAGCGGGAGATGCGAATTGTGGCTGATCATATCCGAGCTGCTACTTTTATTTTAGGGGACGGAAATGCGGTAACGCCCTCAAATCTGGACCGAGGGTATGTTTTACGAAGATTAATTCGAAGAGCAGTACGTTATGCCAAGCAAATTGGATTGCCGGATAATTCTTTATCCACGCTGGCGGAGATTGTGGTAAAAGATTATAGTGATTATTATACTGAATTGAAGAAAAATAAACAACGAATCTTCGAAGAATTACAGAAAGAAGAAGAGAAGTTTGAAAAAACTTTAGAAAAAGGTTTGAAAGAATTTGAAAAGATGGCTGCGCAGGGAGATATTTCGGGTAAAGAAGCATTCCTGCTCTTCCAGAGTTATGGTTTCCCTTTGGAGATGACCGAGGAGTTAGCGGATGAGAAAAAGATTAAAGTCAATGTGCAGGAATTTTTAGCTGAATTCCAGAGGCATCAAGAATTGTCTCGCAAAGGAGCAGAGCAGAAGTTCAAAGGAGGTTTGGCTGATCTTTCTCAGGAAACGGTTAGATTACATACTGCTACTCATTTATTGAACGAAGCATTGCGAAAAGTTATCGATCCAAAGATCAAACAGCGGGGAAGCAATATCACTCCTGAAAGATTAAGATTTGATTTCAGTTTCGACCGCAAGTTAACTGCTGAGGAAATTAAAAAAGTTGAGGATGAAGTAAATAGGGTTATTAAGAAACAGCTTCCGGTTGTCTGCAAGGAGATGACTAAGGATCAAGCAGTCAAGATCTGCGCAGAGATGGAATTCGGCCAGAAATATCCGGATAAAGTGACGGTCTATTTTGTGGGGGATTATTCTAAAGAATTCTGCGGCGGTCCGCATGTGAAGAATACGAAAGAAGTTGGGAAGTTTAAGATCGTCAAAGAAGAAGCTTGTTCTGCTGGGGTGAGAAGGATTAAGGCGGTAGTTAGGTAGGATTAAAGCACGATGCAAAATTTTTTTCCAACTAAAATTCTAGAATGGTATTCTCAACATAAAAGAGACTTACCCTGGCGTACTAATAATTCTCCTTATTATGTTCTTGTCTCCGAATTCATGTTGCAGCAAACCCAAGTGCCGAGAGTGATCGAAAAGTTCAAGGAATTTACAGAAAGATTTCCCACTCTTCAAGATTTAGCTAAAGCTAGCAAGGCAGAAGTGATTGAATCTTGGTCTGGTTTAGGCTACAATAGAAGAGCATTGCTCTTACACCGATTTGCGCAGCAAGTTTGTGAAAAATATGGTGGAGAAATTCCTCAGAATAAAGAAGAGTTACAAGAACTTCCCGGCATGGGACCATATACAACTGGTGCAATCCTTTCTTTTGCCTTCAACCTACCAGAGCCAGCTATCGATGTTAATGTCAGACGAATTTACCTTCGTTTCTTTCAAGGAAGAGACCAAGGATTGCCGATGAGCAGAAAAGAAGAACAAGAACTGTATGAATTTGCTAAACAAACTATTCCTCAAAACAAAAGTACGGATTTTCATAATGCCTTGATGGATTTTGGCTCTTCTATTTGTACTAGAAATACTCCTTCTTGCAATACCTGTCCTTTACAAAATAATTGCGCTTTCTTTCCGCTCTACAAAAATCATAAAGAAAAAGCCTTGTTTGTGATGGAAAAGAAAAAAGAGCAAGGGACGATAGAGAACGGAAAGCATATCCCCAATAGGATTTTTCGCGGCAGGATGGTGGAGTTTGCCAGAAAAAATCAAGGTAGAGAAGTTTTGATTTATGATTTAGGAAAGGTGATAAAAAAAGATTACCAAAATAATGAAGAAAAATGGCTGTTATCTTTACTCAGAAAATTACAAAATGATGGTTTGTTGAACTGTCAAAAAGTTGAAAATAAACTTGTTCTTTCTTTGCCCAGATAAGTAAGTTTATATGCCTGAATTAATTTGATGAAAGAAGAAGTAGGGATGAGTGAATTACTGCCTGAGCAATGTGAGATGGTGAATAAACTTAACTGAGTTTGCTTCAGAAATGAAAAATCTGTAGAGACTCCTACTCTTTAGGCTGCTGCTCAGTAATCATATCTGATAATTCTCCTTTCAGTTCACCGCTCCTGATACCCACATTCCTGAGCAGATCAAACCTAATTCGATATAATTGGTTTTCCTGACCGGTCTTGAGCGAGC
>JBBSWK010000165.1:0-6108 GCA_038046325.1 Nanobdellota archaeon
TAAACAATTTGAAACAGATTTTGCGCAGAGCAAAGCCAGATGACATTCTTACTTTAGAAACAACGGAAGACAGCAAACTGAAGATTGTGATGAAGAGCAATACGGTGCGCTCATTCTCTATCCCTACTCTTGAGGTTGAAGATAAGGAGCAGCGCGTTCCTGAATTGAATTTTCCTATCACGGTTGAATCTACCTCAGAAGTATTATCCGAAGCGGTGGAAGATGTTAGTGTAGTAGCAGAATCAGTCACTTTATTGGGAGAAAAAAATTTATTATGCGTCAAAGCAGAAGGAGATTTGTCCAAGGCTTTTATTGAAATCAAGCCTGATGATGTAACTTCCATTAAGACTAGTTCCTCTGATAAGTTCAAGGCCAAGTATTCTTTGGAATATCTGAAGAAAATGATTGCCGGCGGAAAATTATCTGAGAACGTCTCTTTGCATTTCAATAATGATTATCCTATGAAGCTAGAGTATAAAGTGAAGGATCGGTTGTCATTGAGCTTTATTCTGGCACCCAGAGTGGATAATGATTAAGAAACTTTATTGATCGCAGCCGGAAATTTCGGCTAAAGACTTGAGTGGGATGTATCCCGCCACGGTTTTTCCGTCCTTAAAAGTCCAGTAGGGAAACATCGAGACAGCTGCGCTCTTGCAGCGTTGCCTTTCCTGTTCTGAACTTTTTTCTGAGCATTCAACATAATTTGATTTAAAATATTCCCACGCTCCAGGACCAAATTCTCCTTTTTGTTTGGTGCACCATTTACACCAATAAGCTCCATACATAGTTGCTCCTTCTTGAGCTAAACATTGCGCCAGTTTTGCTTCGGGTGTGGTAGGCTGCTTTAGGGATTGCGTATCACAGTTCAGAAGAAGAGCGGCTAATCCTAAGACTATTTGCTTTTTCATCAGGAAAAGGAAGAGAAAAAGATACTTAAGATTGTTGTATATACCTTACGTTCTCAGTTTATATCCACTCTTAAACATCCACACACAAAGGCCGAAGAAGAAGAGAGTCAAGGAAATTACAACCGCAAAGGAATATACTAAGGGAATATCGCTTACCCCAATAAAACCGTACCTAAATCCATCTATCATATACAAGATAGGGTTAAATTTCGCGATAGTAGTCCAAGGCTGTGGGAGCATTTTGATAGAGTAAAAAACTCCTCCCAGATATGTTAATGGTGTTATCATAAAAGTGGAAAAGATGTTCATCTGGTCAAAATTCTTGGCCCACAAGGCAGTAGCGATCCCCGCAAAGGAGAATAACATGGAGATGAGGATGATGAAGGTTAAGAGAATCCAGATGTTGTGTACGGAAATAGGTGTAAGTAATATGCTGACAAGGAGGATTCCTAGTCCTACCATAAAAGAACGTAACATCGCTGCGATAGTAGTCCCGGCAATGATCTGCCAGTACGCAATTGGAGCAACTAAGAGTTCTTCGATGCTTCTTTGGAATTTCTGGATGAATAGTGCAAAGGAAGAAGCCATGTAAGCACTCATAATGACCCCCATCATCAATAGACCGGGAAGGATGAAGTTTAAGTAGGAAACACCTTCCACCTCTGAGATTCTTGAACCTAAAGAGTAACCGAAAATAAGGATGAATAAGATGGAAGTGAGCATCGGTGGGATTAAAGACTGGGTCCAGATGCGTAAGAATCGCTTGATATCTCTAAGAGTAAGAGTTACTAAAGGGATCATAGAGGTTTTTTTAGTTGTCATTTTTAGTCAGCTGCAGAAAGATCTCTTCCAATTTTTTGTTGCCGTGTTCTTTCAGAAGATTTTCTTTAGTTTCTACTTTGATAATCTTTCCTTTGTTGATGATAGCAATGCGATTGCATAACGCTTCTGCTTCTTCCAGGTAGTGGGTTGTAAGTAAGATAGTAGTTCCTTCTTTGTTGAGTTTTTTGAGGTATTCCCACATCGCTTTTCTGGTTTCAATATCTACACCTGCGGTAGGTTCATCGAGGATGAGAATTTTCGGGTTATGTATAAGAGCTCTGGCAATCATCAATTTACGTTTCATGCCGCCGGACAATTGCATGGCCATGGAGTCACGTTTTTCCCAAAGGTTGAGATCTTTGAGTATTTTTTCTATTCTAGCTGGACGTTCCTTGGCAGGAATCCAGAAGTAGCCGGCGTTGTAGTATAAAATGTTGTAGACTTTTTCAAAGATGTCGAAGTTGAAATCTTGCGGGACGAGACCAATGAGAGAACGTGCTTCTTGGTAATCCTTATAGACATCTTTGTTGAATAAAGAAACTTGTCCTGAGGTTTTGTTGCATAATCCAGTCATAATATGGATCATAGTGGTTTTGCCTGCACCGTTTGGTCCGAGTAGAGCGAAGAATTCTCCTGATTTTATTTCTAAGGATACACCTTTGAGGGCTTCTACGTGAGGGTAAGTTTTTACTAAATCTTTGATGGAGATAGCGTTCATGACTAAGAAATTAGAAGAGAGATTTATAAGGGTTTTTGTCTCTTTTGAGCTTTGTATTCTCCTTTCTTTTCAGCTACGGCAAGATTAGCTAAAGGCTCTACAGCGTAAGGTGAAATTTCAGAGGTTTTACCATTAGTTCCTGCCCAATCTTTACACAACAACTTAGCCTGTTCCAAAACAGTATCAGTAGCTTTCTGCTGTTTGTCTGGGGGATAGCCATATTTCTTTAATATCTTCTTTACCTTAACTCGCATCTCTGCTTGGACGTTCTCCCTCATAGTCCAATCAATCGTTACGCTTTTCCTGATGTTTTCAACAAGTTCTCTGGCGATAATCATTAAAGTTTCATCACCCATAACTTCCTTAACACCGTTATGGTCAACTAAGGCATCATAAAACGCTACTTCATCTTCGCTTAGTCCTAACTTTTGGTTTCTTTTCTGTTCATCCCGCATTTTTCTGGCGAGTTCTATCAACTGCTCTATAACCTGAGCCGCTTCTATGCTCTTGTTTGTATATGCCTTGATAGCTTTATCCAACATTTCTGCAAAAGATTTAGCTTGAACCAGATTTTTCTTCTGCCTGATTTTTATTTCATCATTAAGGAGTTTTTTCAACATTTCAAAAGCAAGATTCTTTTGAGGCATTTCTTTAACTTCCGCCAAGAAATCTTCTGAAAGAATGGAAATATCTGGCTTTTTCAACCCTGCTGCTGCAAAAATATCAATAACTCTATCTGACACTATTGCCTTTGACAGTATTTGCTTGATTGCCGATTCGTAATCTTTTGGTTCGGTTTCCTTTACTTCGGTATTTTTAACAATCGCCGACCTTACTGCTTGGAAGAATCCAACGTCATCTCTTATTTTTAGAGCTTCCTCATGCGGAACAGCGAGAGCAAAACCTTTCAATAATGCAGAGACGTTCTTCAAACATCTGTTTTTGCCGTCTTTCTGGCTCAATACGTGCCCTGTCGCTTCTTGAATAATTCGCATTCTGTCCATAGTTTTAGCAGTAAAGAAGTCTTTGTAATCAAACCCATGAAACAGGTTACAGACAATTTCATAATCCCGCAGCATTATGGAAACTGCTTCTTCTTGGTCAAATGCGGGTTTTCCTTCTCCCCCGCTTTGAGTATACATTGCTAACGCTTTCTTTAGGTCATAAGCTATTCCAATGTAATCAACAATCAACCCGCCAGGCTTATCTTTGAACACCCTATTAACTCTGGCGATTGCTTGCATTAAATTATGTCCACGCATGGGCTTATCCACATACATAGTATGTAAGCACGGAGCATCAAAGCCTGTGAGCCACATATCTCTTACTATTACTAATTTTAATGGATTTGAAGAGTCTTTGAGCTTATCCCCAATATCTTTCCTTCTCTGCTTTGTCCTGATATGTTCCTGCCAGCTAACAGGATCAGAAGCAGAACCAGTCATAACTACTTTTATAATGCCTTTATCATCTTCTTTGTGATACCATTCAGGTCGTAGCTTTATGATTTCGTTATGCAATTCTATGCAAATCCTTCTGCTCATGCAGACAATAATTGCTTTACCGTCAAGAACGCTTACTCTTTCTTCCCAATGCTTAACTAAATCTTTTGCTATTCTTCGGATTCTGCTGGGGCTTCCGACAACATTTTCCAGCCTTGCCCATTTGCTTTTGAGCTTTTCTTTATGTGCAGATTCTTCCCCTTCGGTAATTTCTTCAAAGTCCTTATCTATTGTTGGTCTTTCTTCTGGCTTTAGTTCAAGCTTCGCTAATCTGTTTTCATAGTAAATTCTTACTGTTACTTCATCTTCTACAGCTCTTTCAATATCATATTTGTCAACATAGTTTCCGAACACTGCTGGCGTGGATTTATCTTCTTTCTCTATTGGCGTTCCCGTAAAGCCGATAAAGGAAGCATTAGGCAAAGCATCTCTGAGGTGCTTGGCAAAGCCGTCAATAAAATCGTACTGGCTGCGGTGAGCTTCATCTGCGATTACCACAATGTTCTTTCGGTCTGAGAGAAGAGGGTATTGTTTCCCTTTTTCTTCTGGCAGAAATTTTTGGACAGTAGTAAAGACAACTCCACCCGAAGATACTTTGAGAAGCTGTTTTATTTCCTCTCTTGATTCTGCCTGTTTTGGTGTCTGTCGCAGAAGTTCATTACATCTGGAGAACGTCCCATATAACTGGTCATCTAAATCGTTCCTGTCGGTTAAAACAATAAGGGTAGGATTTTCTAAATCTGGCTATAGGACTAATTTTCCAGCATAGAACGCCATGATTAAGCTTTTTCCAGAGCCTTGCGTATGCCAGACCACTCCTGCTCTTTTATCTGCTTTGGTTGCTTTTAGTGTGGATTGTACCGCTTTATTTACCGCATGATATTGATGGTAGGCAGCGATTTTCTTAGTTATCTTTACGCTTCCTTCTTTTTTATCCTTGTCTACTTCAAAAACTATGAAGTGTTTAATGAGGTCTAAAAGAGTTTCTTTGTTAAGCATGCCTTTTGTGAGAGCTTCAATCTGCGGTTTGGCTACTTTTTTGCCGTCAATAGCCTTCCACGGTGTAAATCTTTCTTTAGTTGCAGTCAATGTTCCTGCTCTTGCTTCCAATCCGTCGCTGACCACTAAAATTTCATTAAACCTGAATATGGAAGGGATCAACTCCTTGTAGGTTTGGAACTGGTCGTATGCCGACCAAATAGTCGCTTTTTCATCAGCAGGATTTTTTAGTTCTATTACCACTACTGGCAAGCCGTTAGCGAAGAGAATAATATCTGGTCTGCGATTGTTTCTTTCTTCTATGATAGTGAACTGGTTTACTGCCAAGAACTCGTTGTTTTTTACGTTGTTGTAGTCAAAGAGCCAGACGGTATCGTGTTTTATTCCGCCTTTGGTTTTGTATTCAACAGGAACGCCGTCAGTTACGAATTTATGGAAATGCTGGTTATTGACGATTTGGTTTGGTTCCTGCCTGATGATTTTCTTTACTGCTTCTTCTATTGCTTCTGATGGAAGGTTTTTGTTTATTCTTTCTAAGGCTGCTCTTAGTCGTTGTGTTAGGACAACTTCGCTGTATTTCCTTTCTTCTTGGCTTCCACCTTCGGAGATGTCTGGCCCATTCAGGATAGTGTAGCCCAATTCTTCCAGCATTTCTAGGCATTCTTTCTCTACTTGTGCTTCAGTTATGATGTAGGGCATTTTATTGACCTAATTGATTATTCTTTTTTAATCCTTTTATTTCAAGTATCAAATAACCCAAAAGCACAATCCAGCCTAATAGCACTGCCGATAGGGTAAGAACCCTTAATGAATACATCATTTCTGGGCTTAAAGTTAAAATAAATAGCGGAAAAAATACGCCTACAAAAGAAAAAATAGCTAAATAGATGAATGTCTTTTTTAAGTCTAAACCTGCTCTCTCTGTGTCTAGTTCATCTTTTTTAGTTTTAATACTATTTTCAATGTATTTTATTTCAGTATAAGTAGAACTTATTTCATCCTCATATCTTCCATACCTGTCCCACTTCCTACCTAAAACATCTTGGTTTATTGGAATAGGTAGTTCTGGAATGCTTAGATACCCACCAAAAGGGAGTCTTCTTTTTTCTTGTCTTTCCCTTACACCTTCTAAAAATCTTTTACTATATACTTTTTCAAG
>JBBSWK010000166.1:0-1273 GCA_038046325.1 Nanobdellota archaeon
GACTTACTTTCAACCCCGGCAAGTTCACTTTCACAATTTCCGCTTCTTCAAACTTTTCTAAAAGATAGTTCACGACACCTTCATTCTCTTCCGGTTCAACCGAACAAGTAGAATAGACCATCTCTCCACCCGGTTTAAGGTTAGCAAAAGCAACTTCAATCAGCTCTTTCTGTTCCCTCGCCAGCTTGGTGATCATCCCGGCATTCCAGATGCTGATGGTTTTCAAACTCTTGCGAATGGTTCCCGTACCTGAACAAGGAGCATCTAATAACATTTTGTCAAACTGCATTTCCTTGATACCCTGCCCGCGCATTAAGGTGATCAGACAGTTGGTGGTTACACTCCGCTGCAGGTTTATTCCCAAAGACTGCAGTCTATCGCCCTTGTAATCATTCGCCACAATCAACCCTTCATTCTTCATCATCGCCGCCATCTGAGTAGTCTTGCTTCCCGGAGAAGCTGCCATGTCTAACACTAGATCGCCTGGCTGGGGCTGCAACACTAACGGCGGAATCATCGATGCAGCCTCCTGCACGTAAATCTTTCCGATATGATATTCAAGTAAATTCCCTACATCCCTGCGTTCATCATGCTCAATCCAGAAACCTTCCTTGCACCAAGGTATAGGTGTTAACTTCCATCCTTTTGCTTCAATACTCTTCTTCACATCCTTCACCGAACTAAGCAAAGTATTTACTCTAATACTTCTCCGTAAAAACGAAAGAGAATATTTCTTGAAATCTTCCCAATCGGTCAGTTCGGAATATCGTTTGATGAACTCAGGCTTAAAGACAAAGTTTTCTGTATTAGGTATTTGTTCTGGTTCTGGCATGCATAGTAATATCAAGAAGCACTTTAAATATTTTGGGTCTAAGATACTCTTATGTCGTGGGTTTTCGATAGAAATCCCACTTGAATACGCACAGAGAAGCAGAAAGAGCCGACCTTTAAGTAGGTTTAAATGCTCTTTCTTCTCCTGCTTCTCTGGCGTCACAAAGTGCCGGGGTTTGAAAGCGCTTTTCTCAAGCGCTTCCCCGCACTTTCATGACGTTCGCCTAGTGTAGCAGGCACAACACAACCTATATAAACCAGCAAATCTTCTTCAATAAAAAGGTGCATACATGTCTATCAACGTCGCAATCAATGGATTTGGCCGCATCGGCAGGATGGTTTTCCGCGCTGCCTGGACTGACAAGAAGATCAACATTGTTGCGGTCAACGATCTTACTGACAACAAAACCCTCGCTCATCTTCTCAAATATGATTCTGTGCA
>JBBSWK010000167.1:0-3242 GCA_038046325.1 Nanobdellota archaeon
TTTCAAGCCACGGACTTTAGTCCGTGGTGAGACGATTTCCCGCCTATTCATGACTAGGACGGCCGTTAAATCTTTGTACCCATTTGATGTTACGCTTACCGATCTTGGTGGAAAGAAATAACTGTTAAACTGAATTTTTACTAAATTCTTTATTTCTACCTACAATTTATATAAAAAGATTATTCTGGAGTAACATGGAGCTCTGCTTTTATCCCTACGATTTTGAGTACAAAGTGGAAGAAGGAAAGACTTTCTTCTATTTCTACGGCCGTACCAAAGATGGACAGAAAGTAGTGGTCAAGCATGAGTATCAGCCATTTTTCTATGCGGCTGCTTCCGGCCTTGATAAAAAGAAATTTGAAGAAAGAGCGTTAAAACTTAGTTTGAAAGCAGGAATTGAACCAGCACAGGTGGTTAGGGTTGGGTTAGCCGAAAAAGATTTGCTGGGGAAGAAACAAGAATTCTATCAGGTGTATGCTAATTATCCTAAAGCGGTTCCGCTGCTGGCGAAAGAAATTCAAACTTGGGGAATTACCTGCTATGAAAAAGATATTTTATATGTGCATCGATACTTGCGTGATCACAATATTACTCCTATGAAAGAAGTTGTGGCAACAGGAAATTTTATGCAAAGCCAATGGATGCGTGTACCGGTGTTCGTGGCTGATAAAGTTGAACAACAGAGACAGGAGACCTTGTCTAACTGGAAAATCCTGGCTATCGACATTGAAACGTATGCAGCGAAGCGAGAGATAGATTCTAAAAATAACCCCATCCTGATGACTGCGCTGTATGGTGTAGAAAAGGATGGAACAGAATTTCGTAAAGTGATTACCTGGAAGAATACTGATCTGCCGGAATATGTGGAAATTGTTTCAGATGAAGCAGAATTATTAAAACGGATGAAAGAAGTGATCCTGGAGTTTGACCCCGATATTTTGACCGGATATTTTACGGATGGATTTGATTTTCCTTATCTGCAAACCAGAGCTCAGAAGAATAATGTTCATTTTGACATTGGTATAGATTATTCTGAGATCATTGTTGCCCAGGGCGGCTTCGGGGATGTCCAAAGCAAGATAAAAGGGTATCTTCACCTAGATATGCTGAAGTTTATCCGCAATATTTTTGGCAAAGATTTAGATGTGGAAACGTATTCGTTGGATTCTGTTTCCCGAGAATTGTTGAATCATCAGAAACATAAAGTTGATTTAGATCAGCTTTCCTCTACTTGGGATAATGAGCCGGAACATTTGGCTGAATTTTGCGCTTACAACCTGCATGACAGTTTCTTAGCTTACAAGTTATGCGAAAAATTATTGCCGGACATGATCGAGTTTACGTCTATCGTTGGATTGCCAACGTTTGACGTGATCAGGATGCGCTTCAGCAAACTAGTTGAGAGTTACATTATGAAGAGAGCAATGGAGTTTGGTATCGTTGCTCCAAACAAACCGGAGAATACAGAAGTTTCCAGACGTATGGAAGAATCGATCCAGGGAGCGTTTGTCTATGAGCCGACTCCGGGGTTGTATAAAGACGTAGTAGTGTTTGATTTTCGTTCTCTTTATCCCACTATCATCTCCGCGCATAATATTGGACCTGAAGGGTTGAAATGTTCCTGCTGCGCTGATAAAGCTCAGGCACATGTCCCGGGGAAGGAAGAATATTGGTTTTGTTTGCAGGAAAAGAAATTTCTGCCTGTGATATTAGAGCAATTGATTATGCGTCGCGGAGAGATAAAAAAAGAAATAAAGAAGGCTAAACAGGAGAAGAAAGAGACTGCCCTACTAGAGGCGCGTTCCTATGCACTTAAAATTTTGGCAAATTCCTTTTACGGTTATTTAGGATTCTATGCCGCACGATGGTATAGCCTGGAATCTGCTGCATCTACTACGGCATATGCACGGAATTATATCACTTCAACGATTGCCAAGGCAGGTGAACGAGGATTTAAAGTGGTGTATGCGGATACCGATTCCTGTTTCATCTTGTTAGAAGGAAAGACTATGGATGAAGCACTGAAGTTCATGGAAGAAATCAATGAAACTCTTCCCGGCCAGATGGAACTGGAGTTGGAAGGACATTATCAGCGGGGGATTTTTGTGGGATTGAAGAGCGGTGAAAAAGGGGCGAAGAAGAAGTATGCTTTGTTACGCAAAGAGGGGACGCTAAAAATTACGGGATTTGAGACGGTGAGAAGAAACTGGTCGCCACTGTCGAAAGAAGTGCAGAAGAAAGTCTTGGAATTAGTGTTGCAGGAAAAAGTTTCTGAAGCATTGAAGTATGTGAAAGACACGGTTAAAGAATTACGTGGCGGAAAAGTTGTGTTGGATAAATTGATCATGAAAACACAAATCACTCGAGAGTTATCCAGCTATTCTTCCTTTGCCCCGCATGTGAAAGTGGCGCAGGAGATGAAAGAACGCGGCGAGAATGTTGATGCAGGAACAATTGTTTCATTTATTATTGTAAAGGGTAAAGGTTTGGTAAGAGATAGAGCGAAAATCCCTTCAGATGTTGCTGCAAGTGAGTATGATGCAGAGTATTATGTCGATCATCAACTGATACCAGCGGTGTCTAGCATCTTTGCGGTATTGGGATATAATGAAGAAGCCGTGTTTAAGGAGAGTTCGCAGACGGGATTGGGGAAGTATTTTTGAGATGAATGATAAATGTTTGTATAACAACCGTTATACGAAGCTTTTATTCGCTGAAGCTTGGAATGAAATTTCAGAAGAAGATTTATATAATTCTCTCACTCCTAATCTATCATGGAAGTGGGCGGACAAGCAGTCATCGAAGGCGTGATGATGCGCAACAAGGAGAACTATGCAGTAGCGGTCAGATTGCCCAACGGAAAAATAAAAGTTACCAAAGAAAAAAGCAGCTCTTTTCCTACCTGGTTTAATGTGTTCTTTATCCGTGGCGTAGTAGGATTGGGTTATGCTTTATATGATGGCGTTCGAGCCTTAGTCTGGAGCAGCAACCAGAATCTGGGCAAAGAAGAGAAGCTAAGCACTAAAGAGATAGTAGGTACTTTAGGATTGTCTTTTCTTTCGGCTATAGTTCTGTTTGTGGGATTGCCTTTTTTTGCGGCTAGGTGGATTCAGAGCGATGGTGTATGGTTTAATGTCTTTGACGGACTCTTCAGGGCAGGACTGTTCTTGGGCTATTTGCTACTGATCTCCAGAATGAAGGATGTAAAAACATTATTTCAATATCATGGAGCGGAGCATAAG
>JBBSWK010000168.1:0-222 GCA_038046325.1 Nanobdellota archaeon
CTTCTCGCACAGCTTCGTCAACAAGATCCCCACTTTTTAAAAGTCCTAATTCTTCTTTTTTCTTAAGCAGCAGTACTTTCGCTTCTTTAATATGTTCCGATGGCTCCAAAATAGAAGATATTTCAGTATCAGCCTTAAATTTAGTTCGAAGAGCATTAAATTTGTCTAATAAAACATCAGCTTCAGCAATGGCTTGGTCAATTTCAGCCAGGGTAAGCTTCA
>JBBSWK010000168.1:232-2848 GCA_038046325.1 Nanobdellota archaeon
CGGTAGATTTTTCACTGTTTTCTGTAGAAGCGGCTGCGGCATCAAGTGAAATACCTTTAATCAACAGGGAAACATCTTCTGAAACTGGCCCTTCATTTCCCGCCTGGTCAACGGCAGAAATATGATAGTTATAAGTTTTACTAATAGAAACAACCGCATCCGTAAAAGAAGTTTTCGTTGTTGTTCCATAATAAGAATAATCATTATTCTCATCAGATGAGCGGTAAATGTTGAAATTTTTAATCTCTTCAGCAGGCATTTTCCAGGTCAGTTTTACTTGTAAGCCTCGTTGCTCTATTGCAGCAAGTGATCCTGGAGCACTCGGCGGCTGGGTGTCTATCAGAAAAACATTTCCACCGGTGATATACGAGCCAGCATTTCCTGATAAATCAATTGATGAAAAGCTAAAGGAGCACACTTCATTCAGAGCTGCTTGATTAATGATGATGTATCCTTTCCAGGAAGATCCTGAACCGGTTACTGGAACAGAAATACTATTCCCATTACAAGTATAGGAGAGGGATGGCACTGGCTTGACTGGTTCAGAGGTAGTAATAGTAACTTCTGTTGTTCCTAGGGAGAGAGGAGATAATTTACTTAAGCTGATCATTGCCGTAGGAGGAGCATTTATTTCCACAGAAACAGGGTAATCAGACTGAGCTTCATTACCGCTTAAATCTTTACAGCGAACATAGTAAGTGTAAAAGTTATCTACTAGATTTTGCAGAGGAACTTTATGCGATTTTCCGCCAGTAATCTGAAACGTATACTGTTGATTAGCATATCCAACTCCAGGGATAGTGCTATATTTGCAGGTTGCATCCTCATTAGTAGTTACTTCAAGCGTCATGTAAGATGTAGGAATAATTCCCTCTGGGGAATGGCTCACCATGGTTGGTGGAATATTGTCAGTGGTGTAAACAGTGACCGTACTGACTGCTTCACCATACGATGAACCTAACTCTCCCTGATGGTTAGAAAAATTAACATACAACGTATAAACGCCCGGAACATTGCTACACTGCACCTGCCATGACGGATTGACAGACAAAATTCCCGGAGTTATTGAACCTAAATATAACGACGGTCCAACAATACTTACCCCGCCATTGCTTGGTTCAGAAAACAAGACGGCAGTTACATTCTCGATAGGCTGGTTTTCTATATTTTGAACGTTTTGTGCAGTGATGGTAACATTCTGAGGATATACGCCGCAAAGATTTGCAGCAGAAGGTGAAAGCGTCTCAACAGAGAGATTGGCATCTAAAAGAGGCATACCTAGTAAAAAGAGTACCACCAGTAAATACCCTCGTTTTGTTTTTCGCTGTTTCATGTTTTATCTTCTCTATAACCATCACCTCACCTCTCATTTCATTACTGCATCCTATGTTAGTATCCTATCTATTACAAAGATTTCATCCTCCTTCCTCTTGATCTTGTTTTGTCAGGTCTCTTTTTTCTATTCTCTTTTGAGAAGTAAAGGCGTGAAGTAAGACTACATCATCCTGAAGCGCCTTTTCAATGCAGTCCTCTAGATATTTATTGAGAGAAATGTTCTTGAGTATTGAAATTATCTTAGCTTGAGAATGTAATTCCTTCCGTAAATCAATGTTCACCCTCTTTACCACAAGAAAAAATCAGCAGGGTTAGTATTATAATGTTTTCTATACTTGAGTATGTTGTTGGAAAGAACAGTTTTATAATAAAGATAACATAAATAAGTTTAGTTGTGTAGTCTACATTCTTGTAGTTTAACAAAAAATATTTATATAATCTATTTCTTGATTACTATATTTTAATCTATATACTTCTTTCTTAAAATTGCAATAAACATAACAGAAAAATGCTTTCCAAAAAATGTCTTCTTAAGATTTATAACCCATCAAACAAATATTTATAATCTAGAACAAAAATCCTTTTCCTGCATTGGTAGATGCAATTTAAAAAATCAAATTAAAAATAGAGGGTGATATTATGAAAAAAAGGGTGGGATTACTATTAGTAGTCATAACATTGTTTATGTTAATTTTAGGATATACAGCATTTGCGGTAAATAAAGCAGATGCAGTTAGTGGAGGATCTTTAACCGTAGGAAGTTCCAATAGATTTACTGCCACAACTCCGGGTAGCACAGGAGCTCAAGGTGGAAACGTGACCTTTGTTAACGTCACCACCACCAGAAGCACAGTTAAATGGGCTGGTTTTCTGGGAAGAGTAACCTCAGCACTAAGTTTAGGTTTTGGTACAGATGTTCTCTATAGCTTTGGTAATGCTAACACCAGCCAGATTAAAACAGTCTTTGCTTCTCCGGATACAGCATTTAACTTCGGTAACTTGGTAAACGCCACGACTGCTGCACTAGATAGTGTTTGGGGATTTCCACAAGGCCACGTTGATTCTGCAACCAGAACATTTACTGTCTCGGATCAAACTGTAGCACAGGTTTCCAATGTTAAGGCAGTGGGATTGAATGCCTACACTGCAGGTAACGGAACTTCTGGTAACTCAACTTTAAGTACGAGAATATACAACAGTAGTATCTTTGCTGATACTGCCACACCGGTTTCTACTTTCGATTTTGCCTTTGGTACAAAAATAGTAGAAGAACAGCGAGAT
>JBBSWK010000169.1:0-1076 GCA_038046325.1 Nanobdellota archaeon
TGAGAAGTATTTGATGGTGAGAGATGCTGCAGAGGAACTTGAGATTCTGATGATATCAGAATCAAAGAAGGCGCCTCCGTTAAGAGAGAGTTTCTCTCCCGGAGTGGAAGATCCGATGCCGACAAGATCAGTTGCCGTGCGCAAGGTCGTGTATCCTCCACTTGAGGTGAACGCTCCTCCGACACAGACTCCGTTTTCTTGAGTGCAGATCTTGTATCCTGCCATAGTAGAGGTTGCCGTTATCTCTAATCTTCCCGTAATGGTGCTGGTTCCTCCTCCTGATATATTAAATCCATGGGTTAAGGAAAGCTGGTTTGCCGAAATGCCTCCGGTGAAGGTAGAGGTTCCTGACCCGGAAAGATTAAGGAGATTGGCTAAGAGATTGCCTTTGACCGAAAATGTTCTGCCCGGTGTCGTGGTACCCAGTCCTACGCGATAGGTGGTGGTATCAAACGAGAGGAACGGGGCGCTTGCCGATGAGGTGGCAAAGGCAAAGGCGTTGCGTAAGGAAGAAGGAATGGTGGTGGTGGCAGAGGTGGAAGAAAACGTAAGGTTGTTGCCTATCGTAAGAAGACCAGTAATGTGGGCAGTGGTGGAGGCGTTGAGGGTTGAGGAGAGTCCCAGCGTAGTGCCAGTGAGTCCTCCGGTCAAGGTTCCTCCGGTAAAGGGAAGGTAGGAGTCGGAGACACTCTGGGAACTTGCGTAGCCCGTGATGGTTGATCCGGTGATGGTAACCCCATCCAATGTTTTGATTCTCTGGAATTGGGAGATCATGGAGAAGAGAGCGGAGTTGCTGTAAGCGCCTTGAGATTGGGGACTGTATCCATAGCGTTCATCCATTCTTGTGGTGAGATTGGCGAGGTCGGTTACCAGTTTGTTGATTCGCTTGTCCTCCGTAGCTTTACCGTGTCCTTCCGTAGCCGAAGGCGAAGGAGGAGCGAAGGAGGAGGAATCCGGGGAGGTTGCCGAGGGCGCGCTTGTTATTTCTTTAACAATAACGCGTTCCTTCACGATTACCGATTGGCCTGCGGAGTTTTTGATGGTGCGGGTGGTTTCCTTTGTTTCCGAACCAACAT
>JBBSWK010000170.1:0-3054 GCA_038046325.1 Nanobdellota archaeon
CGCGCCCCTAAAGCTCGAGGCCCCCATTCCATTTTTCCTTGGAACCAGCCTACGACATGATTGTCATGAATCAGCTTAGCAGTTTTGCTAACCAGTTCTTGTTCATTGCTAAAAGTAGTGTACATCACTTTATTTTTATCCAAAAAGTTCTTTATTTCTGACGAAGTAAACTCTGGCCCAAGATATGCAGTATCTAAGACGTATTTGCGGGGATGTCCTAAAATAGTGTGGTAAACGTAGGAAGCTACTCCAATACTGTTTCCTCCATCAGTAGCATTAGGTTGAATCCAGATTTTTTTGAAAGGAGTATTGCGGAGAATTTTGCCATTACCAACACTGTTAAGAGCAACTCCTCCACCTATGACCAAGGAATCACATTGGGTAACCTTATGTAGATTTTTCAACATTTTGAACATAACTTCTTCGGTGATAAGTTGCAGCGCGGCAGCAATGTCTTTATGGCGCGGGGTTACTTCTGATTCAGGTTTTCGAATAGGGCCTTCTAAAAGCTTACATAATTTTCGAGAGGGCATCTTACTTCCATAATGATAGATAAAATAACTCATGTCCAAGCGGTAACTTCCGTCTTCTTTAATATCAATAACTTCTTTTAGTTTACTATAGTAAGGATTTTTTGCTTTATCCATGGTTCCGTAAGGACTTAAGCCCATTACTTTGTACTCGGAATTATTTACACTAAATCCCAAATAGCCAGTTATAGTGGAGTACAGGAGTCCTAACGAGTGCGGAAAACGTATTTCTTTCATCAAATGGATTTCGTTCCCTTCTGCCTTTCCATATGATGTAGTGGTCCATTCTCCTACCCCATCAACGGTCAATACGGCTGCTTGGGAAAAAGGACTCACTAAAAATGAACTTGCGGCATGGGCTAGGTGATGATGAATAAAAAAAACATCTCCGCGATAGTGTAATTTTTTTCGGACAATTTTAATCAAGCGGAGTTTTTCATTAACCCAGGAGGGTAAAGAACTAAGAAATGTTTTCATGCTAAACGGAAACATTTCTAAATGTTGTGAAAGAATCCGTTCAAACTTGAGAAACGGCTTTTCATAAAATCCAATATGGGAAATATCATTAATAGTGAGATTCTGGCTTTCAAGGCAAAACTTAATGGCCTGGAGAGGAAAAGAGGCATCATGTTTTTTGCGGGTAAAGCGTTCTTCCTCGGCGGCAGCTACCACCACTCCATCTTTTAGCAAAGCTGCTGAAGCATCATGATAGTAACAGCTGATACCTAAAATGTACATTATGCTCCTGCCTCAAAACTGTTTGTAATACTTTTCACGCTCCTGTTTTTGTAGGTTGAGGTCGATCCAATACGAAGAGGTCTTTTTGGATGGTTTTAATTCTAAGAAGGATTTTTTAAGAAGGCGCGCTAGCAGGGAAGTAAGGCCTACTCCGATGAAATAGACTAAGAGCAAGAGCATCGTATTTACAAATACGGTAATTTTTTCTCCACATTGTTTCATTCCTTTACCTACCGCTTTTAAAAATCGTAGTGCAGTATTCATAAGACAAATTTTTGAATTAAACCTCCCAGAGTGACGATAGTTAATGTAATCATAAAGATGAAAAAAAGAGAAGTGAGGGAAAAGGAAATTTTGCCTAAGAAAAGGAGCATATAAAACAAGAGCGCGGAAAATAAAAGATAGCTTAAACCGAAACCTACTTTTAGTCCAATTTTCTCTACAGAGGACGCCGGCGCGCTCATAATTGCTCCCTACATGAATTTCTTTATAAATTTATAGATAAATGGGTAAATAATTAGAAGAGAGCATAAATGAATGGAGAGATAGCGCTGCTTTGTCCGAAAATGATGAGAACGCCAACCAGAATAAGCATAATTACTATGGGAGTTAGCCACCAGGCTTTTCGCTCCTTGAGAAAATCCAAGGATTCAGCGAGAATGGTTTTATTTCCTGCCATATGCCTAAGAGAAGGAAAGCTATTTTTAAATATTTCGTTAGAGTTGGCTCTGTAGAAAGGTTGTTAGGGGATTATAATCTTCAGAATCACAACTTATTTAAAATTATAATTATGAGATTCTACCATGATTCGAAGAATTCTGGTAAGTGATAGGATTGATCTAGATGCTTTTATGGAAGGCGTTAAAGAAGGAAATTCCACAGTTCAGGTAGATGTTCGTCCAGAGATTTCAGCAGAAGAGCTCAGGGCAATTATCAAAGATTATGATGGGATTGTGTTTCGCAGTAGAACTAAATTGGATCCGGAGCTGCTTACCAATTCTAATCTATTATGCGCAATACGGGCAGGAAATGGTTTAGATAATGTTCATTTGGAAACCGCACGCCGCCGGGGCATAGAGGTTTTTAATTGCCCAGAGCTAAGCAAAGAAGATGTTGCTGACTACACCATGGCGATGCTGGTGAACCTAACCAGAAATATCATAAAAGCTCATCTTTCTCTGTTAGAAGGAAAATGGGATAGGGATATGCTTACTGGATCCAGTTTTAAACATAAAACCTTAGGCATCGTAGGTTTAGGCAGAATTGGCACCGAAGTAGCTTTACGCGCTAGAGCACATGGCATGAAAGTTATAGCTCACGATATTGAAAAAATGGAGGAATATGCTCAAAAGCATAACGTTAGGTTAGTGTCATTGCCAGAATTGCTCCGACAATCAGATTTTTTGACTTTGCATCTCCCCTTGAATACTACCACGCATCGGTTACTCAATAGGGAGAAAATATCTTCCTTAAAAAAAGGCGTTTATATCGTTAATTCTTCCCGGGAACAGCTCTTTGATTTCCCGGCGTTAGTAGAGGCAATTAAAAGCGGCCAGGTTGCCGGGTATGCTACGGATGTTTTTGAAGAAGAACCACTTCGTTCTGAACATGAGCTGATTACGCTAGCAAAACAAGGGTATAATGTCCTGGTAACTCCGCACATTGGAGCACAGGTAGTAGAAGTGCAACAAAGTATTGCCCGCGATTGTGGTAAAAAGATAGTTCAATTTTTTGATAGCTTAGAAAAGATTTAGTAAGAAAAGATTTAGTAAGAAAAGATTTAGTA
>JBBSWK010000171.1:0-3881 GCA_038046325.1 Nanobdellota archaeon
GGTTGAGCAGACGCGGGAGTGGTTCTTCTGATTTCCTCCATCACCTCTTCTTTGAGAGGGAGCTTTACCTTCTCACGCAAATCGCGAACCATGTACACGCTTTCCAGGTCCGCCATCTTGGGCGAAAGATGATTCAGTTGATGGATGTATAACATAATCTCACTTCTTTAGATTTTCTGGCCGTTTAAGAACTTTTTGCAATCGGTCTGCTTTTCCACAGTAAGGACAATGCAGATTGTAGGTCAATCCGGCTTTAGAATTATCTGCCTTGAAGTTATAATTGCAGCGGGTGCAATTGTATTTGAGTAAGCTTGAAGGCATCAGATTCTTGGCCTTTAATTCAGTAGTGGGAATATTTCCCGCGCTGGCCTGCTTCAGTTCTTCGCAGCAATTGGCGCATACTAAGAAATTCTTATTATCACTTTTAGGATATAATCGCACTTGATCAAGAAGGACAACATTTTTACAGCGTTCGCAGGTTCTGGTCTTACGAATATCCATCATCTCACCCTAGTGCATTTATGAGCAGGATATATTTAAAGATATCGACGGTGGAAAAGATAAAGGAGATGATGATTAAGATAATTTTATCACGGCGCCATTTGTGACGGTGCAACGGTCTCATTTCATGAGCCCTACTCAGCAGCCCGTAGGGCGTGCTGGATAAAGCAACGACTTTATCGGCACACCGAAGTGATCGTTGTCACTTCGAGTGCATCCCCAGCTTCGTGCACGTCACCATGGCGCAAGACACAAAGAAAGACTCCGCTTTTTAGTGTCCTCGGCTACGCCTGCGGCAAACCGGGGGTTGCAAGAAAAATGAAAACTATCATTTTTCTGCACAGAAATGAGATATTCTTCGCATTTCTTGTGTCCCATACTGGGTGGTTTGTAGCCACAAAGTGGCGTCTTGCTGCCAAGGTGGTGACGTGCTAAAACAGATTATTTCCTCAGAATTAAAAAACGGACCCGAGGGGACTTTCACGCCATTACTGGCTTTTGAACCCCCGACCTATTCAGCGATTATTAAGTTTAACCTAACAACCTCAGCTTAGAAGGCTGTCGCCCTATCCAGTCTAGGCTACGGGTCCTTAAACCTACAAAACTGGAGACAACTTTTAAATATTTCTTTAAAAGGAGCACAGTATGGGTTTCCTGATCAGTTATGAAGAAAGACTAGTTAAAGCTAAAGGTCTCAACAAACTAGCTAAGCCAAAGGAAGATAAGATAAAAGAATATCTTTTCCCTGATGAGTATCAAAACCTTTCTTTGCTTTTGAATATTCCAAAATTAGAATATTCGGAATATCCTATTCTCTTTTATCCCGGCTGCGGTGCAGATATTCTGATGCCATTGAAGTACATAGAAATCCTTTTTCCGAGACTACGCCAGATTTCTTTCATTTTTAATGATGTTGATAACACTCTTGGTTTAATTAAGTCCATCTTAGATGATGTTGGAATCTCCTTCGAATCAAAAAAGAATTATCTGCAATTTTATTGGAATGGAATATTAGTAAATTTCAATTTTATCCAAGGAAATGTCTTTCAACTTCTCTCCCAACTGCCACTTTTTGATATTTACTTCGAACGTGCTTTCCGAATTATGAAAGACGATCATCCAGAATACGAAAACGTGATCTATCAAAAATTGAATCCAACAGGAATTCTTATCAGCGACTCGGGCTTCCAACATTTGCCTTTGGAAAAAGTGGAAGTATCTCCGGAATTAAGTTCCTATAAGGAGATGATAATTGGGATAAAAAAGAAATAAACCTATTTGATAGTAATTTTCTTCACCACAACTGCTTCTACCGGCTTATCCTGCCCATCAGTCTGAACAGAAACAATCTCATCCACAACTTCCATGCCTTCTACTACTTTGCCAAAGACAGGGTGCTTGCCGTCTAAAAAAGTATTGTCAACTACATTAATGAAGAATTGGCTTCCTCCGGTATTTGGCCCGGCATTGGCCATGGCGATTGTACCGCGAGTATTGCTTAACCCTTTTGCAAACTCATCTTTGATTTTATATCCTGGATCGCCAGTTCCCCAGCGTGCTTTCATGGAATTATCTTTTGATAGTGGATCTCCGCCTTGGATCATGAAATCTTCAATGACGCGGTGGAACTTAGTATTATCGTAAAATCCTTTCTCGGCCAGATCGATAAAATTCTTGGTAGTGATAGGCATTTGACTTTCAAATAACTCCAGCTCAAATGTTCCGAGATTAGTTTCAAAAACTGCTGTTCTGTTTTTCATAGTTGAACCTCCGCATGATATTAATAGTAAGGGTACACTTAGTAACCATAATAGTTGTATGATTTTTTTCATTTTAACCTGTAGTTGAGTGTAAGTTCCTTGGGGCCACGAAAGAGCGGAAAGTCATTGTATTCAACCTTGTATCCTTCAGGAATCGAAAAGCTCCTAAACCGATTGAACATCTCTTCTAACGTTATTTGCGCTTCCATTCGCGCCAACTTTGCTCCAATACAATAATGTTTTCCAATTCCGAAGGAAAGGTGGCTTTTATTTGTTCTATTAAGATCAAACAAATCTGAATCTGCGTGTTTTTTCGGGTCACGTCCAGCAGCTCCCCAAGATAAATAGACCTGTTCTCCTTGTTTTATCTTTACCCCATTAATCTCAGCATCTTTTGTTGCTACACGATACGATGCTTGTCCTGGCGCCTCTAGACGTAATGTTTCTTCTACTACCTGTGGAATGAGATTATAATCTTGTCTAACTCTTTCCTGCATTTCAGGCATCTGGGCTAAATATTTCACACATTGGCCGATCAAATTAGTGGTAGTCACATTTCCTGCAAAGAGCATCAAAGAAATATCTGCAATCATCTCAATCTTATGATACATTTCTGTAGCTTCATCGATATCGCCTTTCGCCTGGAGCATCCTTGATAATAACTTGTGATCAGGATTTGTTTTCTTTTTCTCAATCTCTTCAAAAATAAATAAAGGTAAAAGCACCTTATCTTCTGCATTAAATTTGTTTTGATACTCAGTAAAACGCCCTCCGTTGGAACCTAGAAATGCCACGGCTGCATCTGTATGCCTTTTGATTCTCTGGATTTTCTGGTCATCATATTCAATTCCCATTACTTCACAGATGATTTTGATTGGTACAGGAATGGCAACTTCTTTAATAATTTCCAATGTTCCATTTGCCTTGTTTACGAGATATTCTAATTGTTCGCTGGCAATTTTTTGCGCTACTGGTTCCCATTTGTCGATCTCTTCAGTTTTGAACGCTTCTTGTAACTCTTTCCTTTTTTTTCGATGCCTCTCTCCATCCATAGCGATCAAAGGCTGAGCTAGTTCTGGAAGATCATCAGGGGCATCGTTTCCATAAATACTATTTGCGCTGGAAAATGTTTCATGATCTGACGCAATTTGTTTGATTAATCCATAATCCAAAACCATCCACGCTGGTATCTCTTCATTCCATACTATCTTTGCCGGCTCACCATCTTGCGCATGTTCTTCCCTGACTTCCGCATGTAGCTTGTAAGGGTTTTGAATAGCCTCATGAGAAAAAGGGCAACGTCCAGTGGTTAATTTTTTTTTGTCGTCAGTCATAAGAATCACCTAATTATGGCAACCAGGTTTTATTATTCTTCAATTTATCCGGCAAATATTTGTCGATGACAAAATTTAATCCATGCGCAGCCAGCGCCTGCTGTTCTGCACGAACTTTCATCTTGGCCATCTGCTCCAGCGCTTTCTGCCAGGGCTTATGGTGAATAACAAACGGATCATTTTTAATTAAATCTCTGATTTTCTTGACGTCGATTTCTTTCAAGGGATGAGTTGGTAATTTATAATCAATGATGTCCTGCGGCGTAATGCCAAAGAATTGCGCTTG
>JBBSWK010000172.1:0-1494 GCA_038046325.1 Nanobdellota archaeon
TATAAATATTTCGATGAATTTCTTTGTTTGAGGGAAAGAAACGGGTAAAATTAGGAAGTCTAAGAGTTACCTACTACCACTCAGCAACTCGCTTGAGCATTTTCTGACGTAAGTTATGTGTATTGCTCCCATTCATATATCCAAACCAACCGTTAAGTGTTTGATCAACGGTTTCTTTGCAGATTGCTTTATCTTTGTAGAGCTTCTCAATCTCATTCAGCTGATGTTCTATCTTTCGGCGATTTCGTTTTCGTAGCAGGATATAATAGTAGAACATTCGGTAGCCGACAAAATCAAGGCCTTTAGCCAGTGGTTTGATCCTAGATTTTTGAGGATGAAGCTCTAATTGGAGATATGTTCTTAAGAACACATTTATTCTTTCTTTATATTCTTGTAATACTCTCTTATCCTTATGGAAGATGACAAAATCATCAACATATCGTAGGTAATGCTTTGCTTTAAGCGTATGCTTCACAAATTGATCCAACTCATTCAGATAGACATTGGCAAAGAATTGTGATGTTAAATTGCCGAGAGGCATTCCCTTCCCAAGATGTGGTGTCCTATGGTTTGTGAGAATTTTTTCAATCAGCTTGATAAGTTTTCGGTCAGCAATTTTCTTACAAAGTATTTGGATCAGGATATTATGATCAACATAATCAAAATATTTTCGTATATCTGCTTTGAGAATATATCCTCGCACATAATTGTTGTTATATTTTTTGCCGTTTTCTTCGTGCTGGTGCACTTTAACGCCATTACTACTGGCTTTTCGCTTGAATACATTAAATCTTTTTATCGCTGCTGAAGTGCCTTTCCCTTTACGATTTGCATAAGAATCATAAATAAACCGCTTCTCAAAAATAGGCTCAATCAGGTTACAGATAGCATGATGCACTACTCTATCACGAAAATCAGATTTGCTGATCTTTCGTGTTTTTGGATCTCGCAGAATAAATGTTTTTAACGGCAGCGGCTGATACGTCTCATTGATTAATTCCTGCTGAAGCCTCTGCAGATTTTCTTTCAATTTCTGCTCAAATTCTTGCACGTCAGGCCTCGAACTTTTTCTCTTCCTTGCTTTGCGATAGGCTAGCTCTATGTTGTCATAAGAGCAAATTTTATCGTAGAGCTTGGTGTAAGTTTTCATACCATAGATGTCAAGGGCAGCCAGAGCCATTCCACGAGAACGACCGTTGTTGTTGATAGGATTGTTGTTACAATTGAGATTGAACCTATCTGTATTGATATTGAGCCAGGCCGCCCTCAGTAGCCAACTCACTGTAAAAAATTAAACTCATAAGTTTAATTCAGCACCACAGCGCAAGGTTTCACCGTCAGGCTTTGTGAAAAGTCATCATCGTTACTAGCTCTTGTCGTTGTATTTTATAACACGCATAGAAAGCAAAGGATATCGTCGCTTTGCGTTTCTATACCGTTGTAGTGAGTTGACCTGTGGCCCTGGCCTGCGCCAGGACTGTGATTTTTTGATTG
>JBBSWK010000173.1:0-11901 GCA_038046325.1 Nanobdellota archaeon
TAAGCTTCAATGAGGCGCCGCTTTCTTGGTCCAGACTTTGGATGAATTCTTCTTCTGGATGCGGTTTTCTGCCAAAAGGTTTGGGAAACGGCAGGGTTATACCGCAGCTGTCCACTTGAGCGACGGTGTCGAGAAGAACAATATTATTGTTTTTGTCGATGGTAAATGGATTGAATTCGAGATAGCAGAAATGATTTTTTCTGAAAGTTTTAAAGATTTCTTGGATGAATTCTTTTATTTTTTCTTTTTCTTCATTTACTAAATTATCTTTAACATGAGCTTCACGGAAAATAAATAATCTTTCTAAATCTTCATCTCTTAGTGGAGCAAGAGTATTAACATAACAAGAGATAACTTTATCATCCCATCCTTCTTCTACATTAATTCCACCAGTCCTTGAAAAAAATATGTTTTCACCATCTCTTTCTGAGGTGATGCATAAATACCATTCTTTCTCATGTTCAACATAAGGTTCAATCAGGAAGTGTGTAAGTTTATCAGTTGCTTTGCCGATGGTGATTTCTTTGTTTAAATTTTCTTTAAGATATTCCTTGGCTTGGTTAAAATCAGCATTAAGTAAAACGAGTCCTAACTTCCCTCTTTTTCCGAATAATTGATCAGGCTTGATGACTAATTTTTCTTGTAAAAGCCAAGGATATTGCTGGGGAAGTGTTTCTAGATCTGTATTCGAGTCTATGAGGATTCCTTTATATTCCTGTTTCAGGTTTTGGAGAAGCAGCCGCTTAGCATCAAATTCCCTGATTTTGACTCTGGCCATGAGGAATTCGCATCAAATTTCTTTTAAATAGCTTGTGGAATCCTAAGACAGGAATTCCAAATCTTCGCCTTCGGCTGGGGTTACAGAATCTTGAAATGATTCTGAATCCTCGGCTAAAGCCTGCGGTTATGAAGCTTAGCTT
The DNA here is from genome assembly GCA_038046325.1 of Nanobdellota archaeon. Classification (GTDB taxonomy): domain Archaea; phylum Nanobdellota; class Nanobdellia; order Woesearchaeales; family GW2011-AR9; genus JACPIL01. The sequence goes on from JBBSWK010000173.1 coordinate 921, forward strand.
AGGGTTGAGAAAACTTTAAAAGCCAATATCTTCTCACTATCCCTATGGTATCCTGCGATATGTGCGGAAAGCAAGGAAGCTTAGTCACCGCAGAAGTAGAAGGGGTAGAGATGAAGGTCTGCCCGGCCTGTTCTAAATATGGCACGGTGCGCAGAAGTCCTGATGCAGTGAAGTTTGCTCCTAAAAAGATGCATAAAGAACAGCCGTTTAGAGTGGTTCCTAGTTATGCTTCCGTTCTTCGCCAGGCCCGTGAAAAGCAAGGGTTAAGTCAGGAAGATTTTGCTCGATTCTTACAAGAGAAAGAAAGTATTGTCGCGAAGTGGGAGCAGGGAAGAATGCAACCTTCGGTGGATGTGGCCCGACGACTGGAGAAGATATTAGGTGTTTCTTTGGTAGTGGAAGAAGTGGAACAAGCTATTGAGAAAGAAAAACATACTAGAACAGATGGTTTTACGTTAGGTGATTTTATGAAAGTGAGGAGGAAAGTTTGAAGGAGAGTATATCCTTATACTCCTTCTGAGTATGCTTAGGAGACTTCGAATAGCTCTTGATCATTTTCCGGCAATTTCTTTCTCCACAAGCACAAGGCATATCCCATTTGGGAATATTCACTACAGTGCTGTAATCCAAAGTTATTTCTTGGTTTGGTTTTATCTCTCTCAGGGCAGCAAGGTGATGCGGCGCTATAAACCGAGCATTAGGATTGCAAGAATGATTGACATAATAGCCTAATTCTTTTTCGCTGGGATTGAGCCATCTATTTTTTCCTAACTGGACGCTACGGTGATTCGCTTTAGCCCAAGGCACTGTTTTTGTGCCGAAAGAGAAGAGAATTTCATTCTTCCGATGCGCTTTGGTGCTGAAAACGCCTTTTCCGCAGCCAGGGGTTTCTTTGATGGAGAAATCTTTTTTCATGCTCTTTTTTACTAAAATATTTTTGCCACCAAGAAATACGTTGCTACTCCTACCACCGCTCCGCCCAGAACATCGATCCAATCATGTTTTTTCAGGTAGATTCTTGAATAAGAAACTAACGCTGCAACTGCAGTGCAGAGGATAGTTACGTATTGATTAGCAAAATGAACGCTGAAAAGCATAGCTAAAAAAACAATTCTAGCACTGTGTAAGCTAGGAAATGAGGATGCATCGATTCTTTCTATAAAATTAGAATGAGTCTCTTTCCGAGGTCGATCTTTGAAGTAGAAGATGCGTATTAACACCACTATGCCGGCAGTTATAATGGAACCGGCAATAAGTGGGATTAACAAAGATGAAGAGATAAACAAAAGTGTGAGCAGCAAGGAAGCAGCAAAACCACCCATAGCCGTAACATCTCGGAAGAATTCATGGATTTGTTTTTGGAGAGTTTGTTTCATCTTTTTCTAGAACACCGCCTTGGCCGTTTGCTCAGAAAATTTCTGGCAGCAAATTGTAGGAAATTTTATCTTAACTACGTGCAAGCAACGGTTAAGCTTCGCAAACATCTTGGCCTAGGCGGCGGTGTTCCCTGAATAACTAATCAGAATACATTTATATACTTTTTTGCTTTAACCAAGATATGATTTCAGAGCGCGTTTTATTTATCATCAATGTCTCCCTAGGTTTGCTTTCTGTACTCTTAGTTTTAATGTTCCTAGGTTTAAAACTTCCAACCTTAGGACAAGCACAATATGCTTTAGACAAAGAAGAACCAGTCTGTGTGATCCAATGGGGGGAAGAATCAACTATACATCAAGATATCGACAGATGCTGCCTGCAAGCTCGGCAGCAATTCGAATGCCGGGCCCAGAGCAAAGATAATCTGGATTGGATGTGTGGAACTGATGAAAGGCTGCAGATTTGGTTGAACAACAAGGCGTACAATTATTGCAAGCAGCAGCCGTATTGGTAGATGAAAGGTTGTAGTAAAGAATAGCACAGAGTAAAGAGTGATAGTATGAAAAGAAAGAGGCTTAAAGTTCAAAGAAAAGTATTTTTTGTATTAGTAGTTCTGATATTGTTATTGTCGATGTTGAATATAGCGAAAGCAAAAGGGCTGCTGATCCCAAAACAGGGGCCGGTTGATGTAAAACATAAAGTTGTTGATCTTCAGGGAATGACTCTTGAACAGAAGATTGCTCAGATGGTGGTAGTAGTGGGAACAAAAGAGAATTATTGGCCCTGGCGGAATATGCAGCTGGGAGGAATACACTTATTTGCCCGGCAGACGGAACATATTTTTAACAATACTATCATCGATTTCCAATTTCAAGCGCCTATACCTTTCTTTGTGACGGCTGATTTAGAAGGTTGCGTCAGCCCTTTTGGATTCATCCGGCAGTTTACGCCTGCTTCAGAAGTAGATACTATCGAGGAAGCGTTTGATAAAGGAGTAGAGGAAGGGCAATTTTTACATAAATTAGGCTTCAATTTGAATTTTGCTCCGGTGGTGGATTTGAAAGATGATATCTGGAAATGTCGTTCTTTTCCTGGAGAGGAGAAACAAATTTCTGAACTGGCGCAAGCGTATTTAACAGGATTACAAACCCAGAACGTCTTAGGCACAGCTAAGCACTATCCTGGAAAAACATTGATCGTCAAAGATCCGCACAAATATGTGGTTGCGGCAGAGATAGGCAAGAAAGATGTGTTTCCTTATGGCTATTTAGTCGAGAAGGGAGAAGTGAAGGCAATCATGGTAAGCCACATCATCACCTCGGGAGAAATTGATTCTGAAGGTGTCCCTTCGGTAGTGTCCAAGAAAGTACTTGATAATTTACGCACCAATTTTAATGGGCTCATTGTGTCTGATGAAATACACATGCTGGGGCTGAAGAGGTTTTACCGTTCTGTTGATGAGATGTACATTGCCGTGTTTAAGGCTGGGAATGATGTAGTGCTGAATTTTGATAACGATCCTAATGAGATCTATCGTATGATCCAAGTCGTAAAAGCAGCAGTAGAAGGTGGAGAAATTCCCGAAGCGCAGATTGATGCTTCGGTGACCAGAATTTTAGAAGCGAAAGGATTTACGGTTCGTTGAATGGGAAGGTATTTTTAGAAAAACTATTTATTTTTTCCTTTTTATAAGCTAAACATTCTCTTGGCACACTGGTATCCATCTTCAAGAATTCGGTACAAAGATGTTCCATCAGCTGGTCCGCGCTGCGGTGCCCTTCAAATACTTTTTCTTCTATTACCAGGGCTGGAAACTGGGTTATATCATAATTAGTGAGAAGAGTTTTGATCATCGGTTCCTGCATGAATCCTGAATCCAGCGAAAAGATGAGCACTTTATTGTCAAATTTTTTCTTAAGATAGACTAAAATGTCTCCTTGGGTTTCATCTCTGTTTTCATCGTAGAAGTATAAAATCTTAATATTGTCTTGCGGGCATTTTTTATCTATGTCTTTGGCTAAAAGATAGAATTGTATCTCGGTTAAAAAGTAGTCCTGCAGCTGTAATTTGAATTCTTCTTCATTGAAGACCGCTTTCTTTTCATAATCGATGATGATAGCCACTTTTTTCCCCAGTTCATTGATGTTGTTCTCGAGAATAGTGTGTAATGTTTTGCAGTCAGTCAATCCGGAAGCGATGTAATTGTGCTGTAACTGTAAGCTGCGTAAAGTCACTTTTTCGGTGAGAGCGATTTGCTTGGCTGAAGTGAGCCTGAGATTTTCGATGAATAACCCAGCTACGACGCCCCCCGAGAAAACTAATAAGGTCAGAACAAAGGCTAGGATATATTTCTTGATACTTGTTTTACGTTCTAAGCCACCCATGATAGATTCGGAGAAGGGATGATTTATATGGTTTGCGGTGCCTGCTACACTAGGCGAACGTCTTCATGTAGGGTATTCACTTCGTGAAACCCTACGACAGGATTCGTAGAATTCTTGGACCAGGCGGTAACTTTTCTAAGAAAGTACTAACTCCAGAAATTCTTTTTCTTTCTCATAAACATGAAGCTGATATACATCCATACTGCGGTTATAAAAAATCCGTAAATAAACAAATAGGTTACCAAGGACACAAAAGTCCTTCCATGGTTAGTAATTCTTTCTTTAATCAACCTATATGAATAAATCATGATAAAGAAACTGATTCCCATCAGCGTAGCGGCGACAAAGAGCCTGGAAAAGGGCCAGGTTAAAATGTTCATTTCCAAGCTGAAATGCCGGATCAAGGTAAGCAAGTCAAAGTTTATATCAGTCAGGTAAGACCAAAAGACTAGAAGTTTGGCAATTAAGGCTTGTAAAAAAGTTCCCACTAAAATAATGGCGATGATTCCTGATAAAATAATGGTGGGCATGCGGACAATGCCGAAATCACCGTATTTTTTGTTAAAGATGAGATTCTTATATTTGATGCTGTTGTCGACTGATCCTTTATACCAGCGGATGCGCTGGCGGAATAATTTTTTCCAAGTGGTAGGTACCATAGTCTCAACGACGGTATCAAAAGTCTGTATGATCTTATACTGGTGTTTCTGCAGGCGGATAGCAATTTCTAAATCTTCAGTGATGGTAGTTTCATCATAGCCGCCTAAGTCTTTGATAACTTTGGTTTTGTACACGCTAAAAGGCCCTGGCGTGACGTGGATGCAATCCAGTTTGGCATTCAGAAATTTGTAGAACATATTAACAACGTATTCATACCATTGTACTTTCTGCAGGACACTTTGCGGGTTTTTTACTTTTAATAAAGGGCATACTGCGGCGATGTTTGGATCTTGTTCGAAAATAGGAAACATGGCTTGTAATCCGTTGGGAGCGATAAATGAATCTGCATCGAGGCAGGCGAAATATTCTCCCTTAGCCAGAGCTAATCCTTTGTTCATGGCTTTCCCTTTGCCTTGATTCTCCTGATTGAGAAGAATGATAATCTGAGAGGGATGTTGGGAGATGAATTGTTTTACCATTCCTTTGGTTCGGTCTTTGGATCCATCGTTTACTACGATAATTTCTATTTTATCTTTTGGATAATCAAGATTTACCAATGATTGGAGCGTGGAGATGATGGATTTTTCCTCGTTGTAGGCAGGAACAATAACACTAAAGAAAGGAAACCTTTCTAATTTTTTCTTTTTCTGTTCTGAATCAGGAGAAAACAGTACCAATAACCAAAAGATGGAGAGGAATAACAATAGGAAATAAGTTATAAATAGCACTGTATCCAGGAAAGTTATTATCATTATTTTGCTTCCTCAAACGACCACACTTCTGCCTCTTCGGTAAAATAGAGCAATTTAAATCTTTCGTTCTGCAGCAGGAATAAGAATTCTTGTCCAGGAGGCAAGGCTTGCTTCATCTCTTCTGAAACATAGATAATGGAGACTTTGTTTTGTTCTAAAAGCGGGAATAATTCATCAATATAAAATGCAGTAAAGATATCATTTGCTAATTGATAATCCTGTTGATAATGCTGATGCAAGGAAAAAACTGGTTTCCGCTGGGCAAAATAGCTGATATAATAACTGTTCTCAGGGGCAGAAAGGATTACTGCATCTTCCGGAGTGTTTCGCTGTATCCATTCTAATGTTTTTTGATCGGTAGCAGTAGGGGAATATTCTGAAAGGCGGTCAAGGTACGAGACTGACGAGAAAGAGATGCCTAATAATAGCAATAACAACACCGCATTGCGGAGAAAGGGCAACTTCCAATTCTGTTCTACTAGGTCTACGAAACCGGCGGCAGCAAGAACTATGATAAGCAAAGATAGGAAAAATAAAGTATAGGTATTGAAAAGGTACGCAGCGATAAAAATTGCTAATGCTGGAAGCATAAGCAGGATGTTCTTTTTCTGCCAACAGGTAACTATGCCGACTATAGCTAATAACATCACAAAAACCCCGACTCCGCTATAGCTTCCTAAATCTGAAATCATATCCGCAGCTTTATGCTGGATGGTAAATGGTCCAAGAAAAAAAGGAGATTTTAAGACCAAGGCATTTAGCATCATTACTGCGGCCATACTTCCCCCAAGAACAAGTGGAAAACGCTCTTTGCTTTTCTTAAATACGAAAAAATAAACCGCTAAGCTTACCAGCAAGAGAAGTGCACTAAATGTATCTATCCAAGAGGCAAGAATAAATGGAAGCAGGGAAAAATATTTCTTTTTTGTTTCGAGAAGCAGGAGGTTTACCGCCAGCAAGTTCAGCAACAGAAATAAAGAATAGGAAGACAGGGTTACAGAGGTGAATATGAATGCCGGGGTAAGGATAAAGAATAACGCGGTAAAGAATATTTTTTTTTCGGAGAAACCAATTTTTGGCATAAGCTGGTAAAATAAGAGTATAATTCCTATGGTGAGAAGCGGTGGGAATAAAAAGGCAAGCCGATCGGGAATGAATCTAAAGAGCAAGGTGAGGGGATGATAAGGCAGATCTTGCTGTGACAATGAAAGATAGTAATAGCTTTCCTCTCCTATTAGCAGTGGTTTTTGGTGAAGGTAATTTGAAAATAAGGTTATGCCGACCAGAAGCAAAAATAATGCGCAGAGACCTATCTTTTTATAGCGAAGAAGGTGATGGAAGTGCAAGTAATTGATTTTTACGTTGGGTTTATTCATTTTCTGTCGGTCCTAGCTGGCATTTCAATTTGAAAATAGTAGTTTCGTTCTGGTAAACAGTATCAAAACAGCGCCTGGTTACATACGGTAATTCTTTTTTTAATTGATATTTTTCTTTGGCGGAAGGCGTAAGTACAAAATAGTCAATATTATATTGGGCGGCTAATTCCAGTGCTTCCGTCCTAAATTTAGTTGTGAATAAGGAAGTTAAGCTCTGGAAGCGTGTCTCTGCATCGTCTACTAACATGAAACGATCGTCGATGAGATTGTTTCTTTTTCCATAATACGTTACTAAATGGCCTTCATCTAATGTTGCTAATACAGTTGCCGAAGGCGGGGTATTATCTTTGATCCAGATAAAAGCTGCGACTTCTTCTGTTGAAGGAACATCTTGCAGCAAGGCAGTGTTGAGAGCCGGCATTACGGTGGAAAAAATCAGTACCAATACTGTAAAAGGGAGAAGGTATTTTTGGGTATGTGAAAACTTAGTCTTTAGGAAGTAGCGTTCAAGGTCCTGATAAAAAGCAGCAAAGAGGATAGCCAGAACCACACTGAAGAAAGCTAAAGACTGCCGGAAACGAATTAATCTTAACCAGGTAAGCGCACTGGTGGCGATGACCAGGCTGATAAGCAGGAATGATTTTTGATTTTTGAGCTGGAATAAAGAACGATAGACCACTATTGCGCCGGCTAAAAAAGGGATGATGCTGACTAAGACCAGCGCCACGCCAATAGAAAATTTAGGAAAGTATTGGGCGATGATGATGGAAGGAATATTTTGCCAGACAAAAGAAATTCCTTCCTGTAATAATGACTTTTTAAAAAATAAAAATTGGACCCACACATACAGGAAGACAGAAAAGAGCATTACTTCTACTTCTTCGCGATAGATTTTTTTTCCCTCCATAAAAGAAAGTAAAGCGTAAATGCCTAAGCCGATAAGCATGATGGCAGCTAAGGGGCTAGTTAAGCAAAGAATGAAAAAAATCACTGTATAAGTGTAAATGTATTTCATGAGTTTTGGATCACTTTTCTTTGCGCTTTCTTCTATGTTGAGGTAGAGATATATTGCCGCAAAGATCAAAGGGAGGAAAAGCGTGTTTACTACAAACCCATTGGTGTAATATAGGATTGGTAGAAATCCGGCAATGAAGGCGGCTACGGAAGAGCCAGTCTCATGTTCGGTTACCTTCTTACTGATCAGATAGGTGATGGGAACTAAAAGTGCAGTCAGCAAGTTGGGAAGGATTTTAGCAACCAAAGGTAGGGGAAGAAGAAGGCTGAAGAGTGCAGCAAGATAATGGAACAAAGGCAGAAAAGCTAATTCCCTTCCCCCATAGGAAAGCGGATCTTGATAGAAAGGGAGCCCTGTTTCTAAAATGTGTTCAACCTGCCGAAGATGGAAATATGATTCGTAGGTGAATTCAGGAATCATGAAAGCTAGGATTAGGCGCAGCATTAAAACACCTACAAAGATGCCTCCTACTACCAAAACCGGCTTTTTCATAACTATAAGGAAGGAAGAATTAGCATTTTATAAAATATGGGGTTATTTTCCTGGGCAATAGAAACTTTTATATCTTTACGCTTTACGAGGTAAACCATGGTTAAAATTTCTAGCGGTGCAGCATTTTTAGATTCGTTGCTGGAAGGCGGCTATGATTCCGATATTGTCACCACCATATTTGGTCCTTCCGGCGCTGGAAAAACGAATCTTTGTTTATTGGCGGCGGTGCGAGTGGCGGAGGCTGGTCAGAAAGTCCTGTTCATTGATTCGGAAGGCGGTATTGCCGTGGAGAGGATAAAACAAGTTAGTGTCGATTACGAGAAGGTATTGGACAGGATTATTTTTATGAATCCGGTTACCTTTACGGAGCAGAATGATATTTTTGAGAAAGTCAAAAGTATGGTAAGCGATCAGATAGGCATGATCGTAGTAGATTCCATATCCATGCTGTACCGCTTGGAGTTAGGGAAAAGTGAAGAAGTGTATGAAGTGAATTCTGCTTTGGGAAGACAGATCGCCTACTTGGTGGAGATTGCGAGGCGTAAGAAGATTCCGGTGCTGATAACGAATCAAGTCTATGCCGATTTCGACCATCGTGATGAAGTGAAGATGGTGGGCGGAGATTTATTGAAGTATGGCTCGAAATGTTTATTGGAATTGAAACGCGGTGAGGAGCAGAGGGAGATTATTCTGCGGAAGCACCGGTCTTTGCCGGAAGGAAAAAGAGTAAAGTTTAAAATAGTAGAACGAGGCGTGGAAAAACTATGAGCAAAAAATTAGAAGGACTTTTAGGGGCAGGAAATTTTGGATTAGCGGCAGCGAGCGGCATAACTGCCGGGATAGCATATGCCAAAGGTATTGATATCATGCCTGAAAGTCTGTATTTGCTGTCCGCCTTAGGAGTAACTGGATTCTGTTTTGGAGCTCGATCAAGTCATCCCGAGCAAAAGCTGGATGCTTCCGTTGGCGCAGTCTATGCTGGCGCTACGGCAATAGTGGGGGTGGCTGGTTTTATAGCCGCATATATTGGACAGAAATTGATTCATTAGTATCTTCTGTTATCCTTTCATTTTTGTAGAAATGTTTATAAATAATACTCTGGCTTAGGATAATAAAGCCGACGTTCATCTTAGAGTTGATGAACAGCGCTGCGTAAGGCAAAAAAGATCGCAGACAAGAAGTGAAGTTATTACTACTTATTCTTGTTTGTATCATAAAAATATAGGAGAAAAAACAATATGGCAGAAGAACAAGAAACATTATTATTGGATTCTAATGAGTACTTAAAGTCAGGTATTCACATCGGAACTAAATTCAAAAACAAGTACATGGCTAATTTTATTTACAAGACTCGTCCGGATGGATTGAGCGTTCTTAACTTGAAAGAAATTGATAAGCGCTTACGCTTAGCAGTAAACTTGTTGTCAAAGTATGCTGCCAAAGATATCTTGGTGGTTAGCAGAAGAGAAAATGGCTGGAAGGGCTTAAAGAAATTGCACCAGCTTACCGGGATCAGGGTGATCACTGGTCGATACCCTCCGGGAATTTTGACTAACACAAACTTAGAAACATTCTGGGAGCCGAAGATCATTGTCGTCTGCGATCCTTGGACTGATAAGAATGCAGTTCAGGATGCGGCGAAGAAGGGTATTCCGGTTATTGGGCTTTGTGATACCAACAATCAAGCTAACGATGTGGATCTAGTAGTTCCTTGCAACAACAAAGGAAAGAAGTCAGTTGGGTTAGTGTTCTACGTCCTGGCCAGAGAATACATGCGAGCGAAGGGATTGTTGCGCGGCGATGAAGAAATGCCGGCCAAGATGGAAGAATTTATAGAGGAGTAAGATTTATTTTTCTTTAGTTTTACTCTTTCTTCTTCCACAATCTTTAAAAATCATTTTTCCTTTTTTAGGCTATAATGAAGAAGGTTGTGGTTATCGGAGGAGGTACAGGTAATTTTACCGTTCTCAATGGATTAAAGAAGTATAATATTGATCTCAGCGCAATCGTTTCCATGGCTGATGACGGCGGCAGCACCGGGATTTTACGTGACGAATTAGGCGTTCTTCCTCCAGGAGATGTGCGGCAGTGTTTAGTCGCATTGTCTGACTCCAGCAGGTTGATGCGCAGCTTGATGAATTACCGTTTTGAGCAAGGAAGCCTGCAGGGGCATAGTTTTGGCAATCTGCTTCTTTCGGCGTTAGAAAAGGTTACTGGAAGTTTTGATCGAGCTGTAGAGGAGATGGGTCGGATTATGGCTATCAAGGGGAAAGTAATCCCGGTCACCACTAACAAGGTTCATTTGAAGATGATTCTACGCAACAACAAGTTATTGGATGGAGAGCATGAGATCGATGTTTCTACAGAAATTGATAAGGGATTTCAAAGTATTTACTTGGAACCGTTTCCGGAAGCTAATTCTCGAGCTATCGATCAGATTATGACTGCTGATTTAGTTATTTTGAGCCCCGGCGATCTATATACCTCACTGATCCCTAATCTTTTGGTCGATGGGGTAAGCAAAGCGTTGCGAGAGACTGGCGCAAAAAAAGCGTTAGTGGCTAATTTAGTGAATAAGCGAGGGCAAACTACCCAGTTTACAGTGAATGCTTATCTCCGAGAGCTGAAGCGTTTTATCGGTAAAGATATTTTTGATTATGTTTTAGTCAACAGCAGTAAAGTTCCGGAAGATTTGATTAAAATTTACGAACAAGAAGGGGACCTAGTGCAGAATGATTTGAAGAATGATAATCGGCTAGTTGCAGTTGATTTGTTGAGTAATGAGATAGTACAGACACAGAAAGCAGATTCTCTGAAACGCAGTCTGTTGCGTCACGATTCACAAAAGTTAGCTCATGAGTTGATGAAAATTGTTGATAGTTTTTGATTTAGACGATACACTCTTCCACAGCAGCGCGCAGATGC
>JBBSWK010000174.1:0-2869 GCA_038046325.1 Nanobdellota archaeon
TCACTACAAAGGTGGGAAGTTCTTGCACGGTTACAGAGCTTTCCAGCACCTTTATCTTTCTTTCAGTTTCAGTCCCTTCATGTTCTTCTTTGCAAGTATAATGCTCTCCTGAAGAATAAGAAGTCATATGATTGGCAGTGAGGATATATTCATCTCCGGTCTGCGCATCGCGGAGCAAGACCCCTGAACCAAAATGATTTAATTCTATGGAATCCCTGCATTTTTCTTCCAGAACGGATGACCGGTCTAACTGCAGAGAAGAATCATAGATATTAATGAACTCTTCCGGAGCGATAGCAAAGTATCCTCCTTTAATCGGTGTTACCGGCTTACTTTTCCCAGTATGGTATCCTGCAAAATAAGCTATGCCGGCTACTGCGGCAATAGCAAATGAGAAGATTGTTTTTTTGTACTTCATAATGCTGGCCTTTCTGGTTTTTTACGTGTAAAAAGTAAAAAATGAGGGTAAATATAAACTCTATCCTAATGGAGTATATATTCATTTAGGGAGTAAATACTATTTTCTTCTCCACTTTCCATCAATGATGTTTACTAATTGGACTTTTCCGTTTCCCCACAGCAAGCCATGGGTATTCATCCAACTGCTAGCACCTTCATTGTAACTTAGACTGAGATGAGTGCTGGTTCCAACTCGGTAAGTATTTCTCAGAATTTCAGGAGTGTGAGAGTGTCCTGAAATACTTTTACCATAAGAATCCTCGAAGCCTTTGACCGAAGCTCTTGCACCATTACCTCCTCTATCCCCATGCGCCCCTAACTGCCATCCCAACACTTTGTAATCCTGATTGCGATCAAGGAAGGTAACATTGGCAGGGATGCCCCCATAACGAGCTAACCCTTCTTGCAGCGGATTCTTGATGCGAAGCTTTGGATTCTCCGGATTGTAACAAGCTAATGCTAGCTCATGTCCAATCCGCCAATTGTGAGGTTCTTTCAAGTATCTCCCTTTTTGCAGATATCGATCTATGAACTCATCGTGATTACTTCTTACTATCACAATTTCAGTTTCATCACCGGCGACTTTTCTTATCGCATGTAGTTCTGCAGAATCGTCTCGCAGTTCTTGTTCAAGAGATGCTCGGCCTTGTGCGTAATACATAGCTCTCATGATGTATTTCTCCTCTTCGTGAGGATTAGTACTATGGCCGTTATGCCAATCATGTACGATAATTCTTTTAGGCTTAAAATCACGAATCATTTCAAAAGTCGCTTCTCGTACAGCAGGATTGGTGTCACGAACATGCCAGTCACCTAGCACTAATGCTTCTAAGCTGCATTCTTCAGTTCCTTTTGGAGTATACTTTATTCCAAGATCAACAAACTCGCCGTTTCTATTCGCCGTAATCTGGCGTTGATGATATGTTGTAGGTCCTTCAATCTCCACTACAATTGCTCCATAGATATGATCTTTTAAAGCAATCTTTCCAATTCTATCTTCTTTATAATTAGGATGAGTCAACGCCCCAGTAGTCATTAGCACTTTAGGCAGGCTTTCATTACTATTTGGGATGACTCTAAGCCGCTGTTTTGAGCTCGCAAAAATGGTTGTTACATCGCTTTGGGTAAATCTTCCTAAACCTGTGACTGGATCAATCTGTTGAGGCCTTACGCTCTGATAGCTGGCTTTGATCTTTTCATTCAAATTCTTGTCGCGGCGCAAAAGATATTTTCTAACTTCATTGTCAAGCACGTTATCGTGGGCAGTCCTACCAGCCATGGTCATGACCAGCAACTCAGCACCTCTTTCTTTACAATATTTTTCTAATGTATCACAGAATTCTTCATTGATTATGCTGTCAGCATCTTCATCCCTGTATTGTGCTGAAGTAACAACATATGTCTTAGCTTTATACTTAGCCACTTCCATCCCCCTAACTCTTTTTCACTAGTAATACTTCAGATTATTTAAACTTGTGTTACCACTAAAAATTATAACCTATTTCTTATCCAATTGTAGCTTATAGCCGATTAACCCTATAGGCATGACCTTTCCATCACCAGGTATTTGGAAACCCAAGGTAAGAGGAACTTTCCCAAAAAATACCATCTCATGGCCTACCTCAGCATAAAATTGGCCATCAATATCTATGCCGGGAATATTATCTACATTGCCGCCGCTGGTTCTGTAATCTGTTTCTGAGGTGGTGATATCAAGACTATATCCTACGGCTATCCAGATGCTCATGGAAAAATCTTTTGCGGTCGGCGAGCGGATTCCCAGATCAGAGGGGACCTTGCTAGGGATATTCCCTTCCAGCGCGCCAAGCCGATATTCCAAAAAGGGGATGCTTACCTTTACTAGATTATTCTTAGTCACTCCTTGGACCTCGGCTTCTTGTTTTCCGGCTACAGGCACAGTAACACTATACATTTTTGTAGAAGTAGTCTTAGGAAGTTTCCCATAACAGATGTCCGCGCCAAGACGAAATTCATGTTTTTCTGAGACAGTTGTTCCTCCTCTGGTCCTGACGCACACTAAATCTACATAGCCGTCCGTACCTATCTTGTGGTGTCCTTTGGCATAGCCTAATTGATTTTGGATATATGGTTTTGAACATCCTATAGATAGGAGCGCCGCTAATGATGCAGTTGTGGTTGCAAATCTCATTTTGTTCATACAATCCTCAAAAACACTCTATCCCTCAATCGATTATAACCCTCACAAACATTTAAATATAAATACATTTCTATAATGCTATATAGTGGCTTATACTTACTAGTTATTAATATATGTTTGCGTCAAAAAGCAGTAAAAGCAGGTAAATATGGAATACCGCAGATTGATCTCGTTCGGGAAAAGCAGCTTCGTTGTTTCCTTACCGAAGGAATGGATCGGACAGAATAGCCT
>JBBSWK010000175.1:0-3288 GCA_038046325.1 Nanobdellota archaeon
TTCAAATCTGCCTGCTACACTAGGCGAACGTTGGCAAGGGGGATCTAACGATCCCACGAGCAGCCTTACAGTGTTGCGGCGTGAAAGTCCGGGAGGGGGGACTTTTTCTAAACTTAAAAAATGTGTAAAATTCACCAAAAGTATTAAATACTACTATATAGTTACTATTTTTATGGTTTATGAAATACAAAATGTAAATGGTTTGAAAGTGCATCCCGGAGATTTACCAACAACTCCAGAACATTTAGATTCACTACGAAGAGTAACTTCCGTAATTACTGATGCCTATTTCTGTAAAAGAACTTCCGACGGAGTCGAAGAAAAGATACATTATGATCCACAAGCAATAAAATCAAATAAAGCTGGACTTGGATTAACAATAAACTCTCCTGATGGAGAACAAGCAACTTTACACATTGGCGGATTAGATAATATTATATCTGTCCTTTCAGAATTAAAAGTAAAACCTGAGTCCCTTGCTTTAGCAGTCGGAAGAGAAGTTAATGCTTACAAAGATTCTGCTACATTATACGGAATTTGGATTCCTGGATTCTCAAGAAAAAGAAGAATTGCATAAGTCTCTTTTATAGGTTGTTAATTATTTTACAACGCAAGCCTGTAACTACTAAAGTATACAAAATAACCTCGAAAACCAAAACCTTTATAAACAACCCCCTGTTTTTAGCTGAAAATGGCAGCAGATTCTCTACACTTCACTCTCTAAAACGATTGGTTTGTAGTTGGAATGCTGTCCTGCTGCCCTGGTGGTGTAGTTCGGCCTAGCATGAAGCCCTGTCGGGAACTTTTACGAAAGATTTCGTCAAAATAGATCTTCAGGGAGTTTACAGCAAGGCTTCGACCCGGGTTCAAAATGGTTGGAGAGGAATCACAATCAACGAAAATCCCGGCCAGGGCGTATGGGCCGGTAGCTTAGCTTGGTGGAGCGCTTGACTTTTACACGTCGTAAAAGTGAGGAGATCAGGAGGTCGGGGGTCCAAATCCCCTCCGGCCCGCTTACTATCATATATCAATGGGGCAAAAGAAAAAAATGAGCTTTAACGTTACTACTCATCACTTGGTCTACAAGCACAGTAAGGTAGCGGATGCAGAAAAGGAAAACCTTCTCAAGAAATTTGATATAACTCCACAGGATCTTCCAAAAATCATGCAGACTGATCCAGCCATCAAAACTTTAGGCGTCAAAACCGGAGACATTATTAAAATAGAGCGGGAAAGTAAAACTGCTGGTAAAAGCGCATACTATCGCGAGGTTGTAGAAGGGTGAAAATGGACGGATCAATTCTTATAAATTCGTATATGAAAGACAAAGGGATTGTAGACAGTAACATTCAATCTTTTAACGGTTTAATCGAGAAAGGCCTGCAGGAAGTCATCGAAGAAAACAAAGAAGCTGAACCGGCTATCATTCCTCACAACATTGAAAAATTCAAAATCCGCTTCGGGCGCATTACCGTCGGAAAACCAGAAATAACCGAAGCAGACGGCAGTAAGCGGCCTATCTATCCCATCGAAGCGCGCCTGCGAAAAATTTCCTATTCTGCTCCTATTTATTTAGAAATAAGCACGTATGTTAACGATGTGCAGAGAGAAAACTTTGTCACTGAAGTTGGAAAAATCCCCATTATGCTTCGCAGCAAGTATTGCCATCTACATGGCTTGAGCAGAGAAGAACTAGTCAAGCATGGAGAAGATGCAACTGACCCAGGAGGATACTTTATCATCAACGGAACAGAAAAAGTCATCGTTATTGTGGAAGACCTCGCTGGAAACAACTTCATCGTCGAAGAAGATGGTACCTCCGGCGGCTATGCAGGAAGATACTTCGCCAGCAAGGGCTCATATAAAATACCGCATACCTTCGAAAGAAAGAAGGATGGCATTTACTATTTATCATTTACTCGAGTTAAGACCATGCCCATAGTTGTGATTCTTAAGGCGCTAGGCTTGGTGAAAGATGAAGAAATCATGAAAGCTATTTCCACAGACAAGAATTACGAAGAAGTAATCTTAAATTTATTTGAATTCGTCGAGATAAAAACCCAAGATGACGCCATCGATTACATCGCTAAAAGGATAGGCGTGGCCCAACCGAGAGAAATCCGTATGGAAAGAACCAAGGAACTGTTGAATAAATACCTCTTGCCAAATGTAGGGATAGAACCTCCGGCTATGCACGCTAAGGCCCTGAACTTATGTAAGATGCTCAAGAAATTCATCGATGTCAGTAATGGTTCAAGACCTGCAGATGATAAGGATCATTATATGAACAAGCGCCTGCGATTAAGTGGAGATTTATTGATTGACCTGTTCAGAGTAAATTTCAAAATACTTGTCGGGGATATCCTGTACAATTTCCAAAGAATCATCAAGAGAGGGAAGTTACCTTCAATCAGAGTGATTATCCGTGGAAAATTGTTGACTTCCCGGCTTTACTCTTCTATGGCTACCGGGGAATGGGTAGGCGGCCGACAAGGTATTTCCCAAAGAATGAGCAGGACTAATTATTTAGATATGATTTCACACTTACAGAGAGTAGTCAGTCCTCTTTCCACCTCTCAGGAAAACTTTGACGCGCGTGCGCTGCACTGTACTCACTTAGGAAGACTCTGCCCAATTGAAACCCCAGAAGGTACCAACATCGGGTTGAGAAAGAATTTAGCCATGCTTTGTTCCATCACTCAAAGCAGAGATGAAAATGACCTATTAGAAAAAATAAAAGTTGTTGGCTTACAGGAAGTAAGATAAAAATGACAGACGTATATCTTAATTCAAAATTTATCGGAACCGTAGATAATCCCACTCACTTTGTAGGCGAAGTAAAAGATCTTCGGCGTAAAGGGTTAATTTCTGAAGAAGTCAGCGTATACCATAATGCAGCTGCGCAGGAAATTCACTTGTACTCAGATGAAGGAAGGGCGCATCGGCCTTTGGTTATCGTTAAAGAAGGAAAATCATTACTTTCAGAAAAGCACCTAAAACAGTTAGAAGAAGGAGAGATCACCTGGCACGATTTAATACGGCAAGGAGTGATCGAATACCTTGATGCAGCAGAAGAAGAGAATGCTTTAGTGGCATATGCTGAAGAAGAGCTTACCCCTGAACATACCCACATGGAAATTTCTCCTGGAGCTATCTGCGGAATTACCACTTCTCTAGTTCCATTCGGAAATTACAACCAATCCTCTCGTTTGATCATCGGAAGCAAGAACCAGAAGCAAGCGCTAGGATTTTACGCTGCCAACTTCCATTTACGGATGGATATGGATT
>JBBSWK010000176.1:0-1901 GCA_038046325.1 Nanobdellota archaeon
ACTTCCCTATACGGAGAGCAGTACAACACATATTCATCATTTTCAGCTACTTCCAACAACTTTGTTGCTAAAAACTTGGTTCGGCTGGTCCAATTTCCTTGGTTACAATAATTGTCAAAGACATATTGAGTGCTGTTGATACAGATAGGATATTCCCCGTTATAGAAACTTTGCGCGGTATTCTCTGCTTTTCCTGATCCTAAGACAAAACACTCATTTTCCCGTGGGCAGAATCCCCATTGCTGATTGTTCCAATCAAATTTTAATATTGAACGCTTCCATTCTCCATCAATACAGCGGTAATCCCTGTCATCAGCAATGTGTTCGCTGGTGGTGGTTAGTGCACCCATTTGTTCTACACAGGCATATCCATTCCAGCAATAATTGTTTGGACAGCAAGCTGCACCTGACCTTGCATCTTGAAGAGGGGGTGCAAGTTCAGGATGAGAGTTATAAGAATATTCAGCTGGGCCTGATTCATCAACGAGTTGTAATAGTGGTTTTTCTACTTGGCATGGGCCGGTGAATTCTACGATTACATAAGAAGCGTCTCCGGTATTAAACTGAGGCAAACTTGCTTCCTGGCTGTTGCCATCTTGGTCAACTAAAAGTATTTTTGTGGTACATTCTTGCGCTGCACTGAAATGAAGATCGACTGAAGAAGGTACTGAAATGCGTTCTGAGCGCAGTTTTTGGTTGCTTTGCAAAGTAAGTTTATTTTCTTTGATAAAATTAGTTTTTTCATCTAATACGGCTTGGTCATTTACCAATACTTCCCAATAAGGTAACTTTTTACCGGCTCCCAAGGTTGCAAAATCCGCATTAGAAATAAAATTTCGCGCCGGCACTACTGAAGTGGATTGATTTCGTAAAGAAGCTGCTTTTTCTTGCACTTTTAATACTAACTCGGTCGCTTCATAATAACTAGAAATATTTTGCCCCTCTTCTGGTTTCGGGATATCTGCATACCCAACATGAGTCAACCCTTCATCACTCCAGGTATTGACAATCGTAAATGCATCTTTGTTATTTTCTTCCTCATGAACTTCGCTGAAGGAACAGAACTTATTCAACCCTTCAATTACTGCGCAGTACTGTAGGTTTTTGTCTTCTTCAACATGAGTTATAAAATCAGCCGCCCTACAGCCGTAAAATCCAATACCTTTACTTGATTCTTCACCTTCATTGTAATACAACACTTGCTGAGCAATTCTTTTTACTTTAAGGTTAGCATACTTAGCAAATTCTTGATTTGGTTTGGAGATAAGGATATCTTCATTAGGCTGAGAGCTGATAGTATAATACAATTCATATAGATCAGGATGTACATTAGTTGCTTTGTACGGGGGATTTCCGGGAAGCGGGAAAAGACATTCTGTTTTGCTGCAGGAATAACCAACTATTTTGGTCATCTCCTTTTGTTCTGTTTTTAATTCCTTAAGTGGAAAATAAACATTCTTTTTCAAGCGGGCAATGACTGCAAGAGGATGATTATAAAATCCCTTAGCCTGTCCCTTGCTTATGTGTATAGAAGGCCCGGAAATGATAATATTCTTATTTGTATCCAACCAAGCATCTAAAGATGTTCCAAGGTCTTCTTGAGTAAGGAGATCGTAAAAGAGGACTTCAACTAAATCATTACCCACATCTTTAAATCCAAACTCCGCTGTTGCCGAATCAACTCCTAAATCTGAAATTTTAAATTCGCAGATTTTTTTGAAGGTTTCTCCGACTGCTAAAGTGATTGGTTGAGCAGAACACCCAATACTTTGTTTATTTACTTTATCATAATTAGCAGGAGGTTCATAAGTACAGGGCTGAACAACATTGTCTTCATCCCCAGATTCAGCAAACACTATACAGCTACCACTAGGGTTATATTGGCCTTTACAGGTTGAACT
>JBBSWK010000177.1:0-5304 GCA_038046325.1 Nanobdellota archaeon
GGTCGGTAATTTGTAGTCGATGATATCCTGCGGCGTAATGCCAAAGAATTGCGCTTGTGGGACGCAGAAGTACTCATTGATATGGGCAGCATTTCCTGAACCAACCTTAAGTGTTCTGTAGATATTTCCAAAGCCGTAAGGATCACCGTCAGTAAATACATACACTGGTAATTTATGTTCATCAGCCAGCTTCCTGATAAATCGCCTGCATGCTCTGGTAGGAACTCCACCCATGGAAATTAAAATGCAGTTAGCTTTCTTCCAGTACTTATGCTTATTCAAACGTTCAAACATACCGCTGGTTTCGATGGCTAAAATGAATTTAGCTTTAGTCTTAAACCGCAGATGCTCTCCGGAACTAGGAACAGAATACGCTCCGGAACCAAACTTGGTACAGTCGATTTCCAACTCTTTTCCAGTTTCCTGATCCACATCAATAACAATAAGTTCTCCCGCTACATCACCACCCGTGTCTTCAGGAATAACACCGATCTGTTCCCTATTCACGGTCATCATCGCTTCAATATCATCCATAACATTATCGGATTCAGGCTGTTCTAAGAATCGTGCATCACCCCAGTTTTTGCTGACGTAGTACGCTTCTCTCTTGGTAGCAATATCGTCACTTTCCACTAATTGCTTAGAAAGTGCCATCATCCGCAAAGTCTGCGCAAAAGTCTTGATTGTAGACGCAGTTAATGTTCTTTCTTTCACTCCCGGCAATAATTTGAAATATCCTTCTTTTTCGTTATACTCAACGTTGCTCAGCGCCCGTAGCGGTATTTTTATCTGCGGCTGCTTCAACTTCTTGATATCCTGCTGCATGCCATCTGCTACATCAACAATCTTCTGTACGACTTCTTTTCCTTCCGTTCCTTTCTTTTTAGCCATGGTTAATTGAATTTAGTTGGTTTTTGGTATTGTGTTAATAATTGATCAAATTTTTGGGTTAGTATTGCTTTGGTATCTTTGTCTTCTGGGAAAACTGGTGAGGTGGCGGTGATCAGTTCAGCGAGAGTACTAGACAGATTAAAGTTAGTAATCACTTCTATACGGTTTATTCCTTCTTTAACAGGTCTTTTACTAATTTTTTTTAACAAAGTTTCATCTATATATAATGGTGGTTCTTCGCTTCCATGTTTATAATGAAAATTAAGGCAGTACATCTGATAATGTGGGGTAATCATCCTTAGGTAAATATCTCCGTCTTCTAATTGTGAAAGAGGGTTAGTATGTTGCCAAAAATCAGGCTGATAATGAAACAAAATAGTATCCCGATCTTTTCTTCCCACATACATGCCCCTACGTCTCGATTCTTCATCAATCTTTTGATCTTCTTTGTCGTAATCGTAATGTGCTTCCAAATATAATCTTTCCATAACCTCTAAAATTTTTTCTACTTGAGCAGAGGTTTTCCATTCGATGTAATGGCTTTGATTGCTATTACTGCCAAAGTCTTCAACTAAAACTACTTTAGTAGATCCAGCAGCGATATACTTTATTCCATTCTTTTGGCCATCAACAATTGAAATTTTCATCTTCAAAATAACCTAGTCTGCTCCTCCTCCGTATCAAAATCGTCATCCTCATCATCATCACCGCCAAATGCATCCTTCGTTTTCTTCTTCATTTTCTTTGGCTCCTCCTCAGTTTCTTCAGGTTGTTGTTCATCTTCTTGGCCTATCTTGGCCAGTTCCGGATCGTAATCTGGATTGTCGACACCGATCTCCTCTAATTCACCACGCACCTGCTCAAGCATGGTAAATAAATTATCTTCAATCTCTTTCTTCTTGATTTCATCAAAACCGACAATCTCTTTTAATGCATCAGCAACGTGGGGGATATATTTTTGAATGTAATCTCTTTTTTTAGCTTCTTCTCCAATCCTTCTTTTTTTATTCACAAAAGAGGCTAGCTTCCGGCCGCAATCTTGCAAAGCTAATTTTATTTCTTTAATAATTTCTTCGTAGTGCGCTAGAGCTTCTTTAGATTCCGAGGTGAATGGAACCCAAACTGAAGTCATGTGCACTACAACTGAACATGACCCTACTGGCAGTGAATTCTTGCTTTGCTGTAAGCCATATGCCTTCCAATTCGTATTTTGAATGGAATTAGTAATCGCGCATGCCCCTTGCTGGTACAGTAATGGAACTCGGTTAGCGAAACGCATGACCCGTACAGTTGATTCTCCGTCCTGTTCTCCGCCAAAAGCGAGGGCTGCTTCAATTAAGAATGGATTTCCGCGATATACTGCCGCCGGCCGGGTAGTGGAACAATAAAATTCAGCATTGATTTCTTTCCGCAGGCCTTTTTCTAATTCTTCCGCTCCGATCGGAGAGATACAGTTGGTAGGCGGAGCGATAATTTTAGTCTTCTGAATTCCTTCGTATAATTTTTCCGCCATCTCCCGGCTTACTTCCCCAGGTTTGGTCCTCGGCAGCAAGGAAGCATTTTCACAAATTTCTTTTGCTGTATTTGGCCCTACCCTGACAAATTCTTCAGTCAGGAATTGTTGTAAAGTTTTAGTTGGAGTAAGTTCCAGCATTTTTATCAATCTACCTAACTCCACTCCATACGGATGCGGCTTGATCTCCTTTGGTTCAGGAGGAAGTTCATTGGTAGATCTCGCAAAAATAATCTGTTGTGCTTCCGGCGTAACGTAAATAATGGTACAATGCGGATTGACGATAGCGGTTTCCTTCAGGTATTCATCGACAGACTGCCGCCCTTTCTGGTAACTTCCATCTAAATCAACTTCAATCTTTGTTCCATGCTCTTTTTCGTCCCAATCAGTTTCCTGTTCTTCCATGATCTGTGGCAAATTAGTCTGGGTATCGATCTTTAATTTCATCTGGATAGCTTTTTTACCTGCACCAGTTTTGGAAATGATGGTAGCCGGTTTTCCAGTCGTGAGTTGTCCGTACAATACTGTTGCAGAAATACCGATACCCTGCTGGCCGCGAGTAGCAGCTAACTTGTGAAATTTAGAACCGTACAATAAGCGCGCAAAAATATTAGGGATCTGCTTCTTGATGATTCCTGGGCCATTGTCTTCTACAATCATGCGGAATCTAGTTTCGCTCAGCGCAACTAATTCTACCGTGATCTCTGGCAATATTCTTGCTTCTTCACAGGCATCCAGGGCGTTGTCTACTGCTTCCTTTACTGCCGTCAATAAAGCTCTTCTGGGGTTGTCAAAACCTAGCAAATGCCGGTTTTTCTCGAAGAATTCGGCAATAGAGATTTCTCGCTGCTTCTTGGCCAGTTCTTCTGCGCTCTTCTGAGTCATCACGCTGAAAGAGGGTGAATTATTTTTAAAGATTTCTAAAAAGAGAGTTCTAATTCTTCAATTACGTTAACTCTCTACCCAAACAATATCTCTTTCTTTTTCTTCTCTAAGAATTGATACACTGTCTTATGCATAGAACCTTGTAATAGCATCGCTACTGCTTGCCGAGCCAATACTACGCTATCCATCTCTCCTAAAATACCGATGGTCTTTCCGTAGATAGAAATATGGGTATCTGTCAAACGTTCAATTTCTGCTCTGGACTTTCCGCCAGTTCCAATAACTCTGCCTTTCAATCGTTCCATAGTACTTTTGTTCTTCCCGGCAATGTCTTTCATATCGATTATTTCCAGCAAGTAATCCTGTTTTAACAACAACATAGCCAATTTTGGATTGAATCCTCGGGCGATGGCCCGGATAATTTCTCTCGCAGTGAAAAGCATCAAGCCGTCATCACCAGTAATAGTCACATCTCCTTCTTTAGAAATATCCAGATGACATTTTGTTTCACTCTCTATTTCTTTTTTGGTTCCTCCACCCGCACCTATCAGTACAGCAATTCGTTCTTCGGGTATTTTCAACTCGTACGAAATATCACCATAATCTTCATTTCCTATATCCATGGTTACTCCTTTTTAGTGATGCTATATAAAATTTTCTCTTCATTTTCCTTTACGCCAAATTTAGAAAAAAATTGTACAATATTATGCACGTCGCGTTTCAACAATTCTTCAGAGTTAGGAGTCTTTACTAACGTTGATTGGGAGAAGTCAATAAAATATGGTTTTTCATCATGATTAAGGATATTGAACGGTGATAAATCACCGTGGATCAGCTCATGATCATATAATTTTTCTATCTGCTCAATGATCAGGGCAAAGAATTTCTTAGGATCTTTTGGTTTGGCATCTTTCAACATCGGTGCCGGGTCCTTGTCACCTACCAATTCTTCCACCAGGATATGATTCATAAAGGTAATTGGTTTGGGAATAAGAATTCCTGCTTTTTCTGCCCGCAGTAAATTCTTGTACTCTCGCTGGGTCCAGGCCAGGATGATCTGCCGGCGATGTTTCTGCAGGTAATCATAGCGCGGATCTTTCTTGATGTATTCAAACATGCGGTTGAAATCGCAGTTCTGCATGCGGTAGATCTTGACAATGACTTTCTTCCTGCCGCTGCTAGCTATAAAGATATTGCTTTCTTTACCTACCGTAACTGGGCTTAGCAATTCATCGAAGTAGTCTCTGCTCTGCAGCTCAAATAAAGTCCGGTTGGTGAATTCGTCAAAGACGCCTTGTAAGGTTTTGAAGCGCTCTTGATAGGTTAAGGTAGTCATGGTTAGCAAAAAGAGGCCGTTCTTTAAAAAAGTTCCATTAACTACTATGAAGTAAATACTCAACAAAAGTTTTATAAATAAACACTACTTCGCAGTAACATAAACACCTCTAAACCACCTCTTTCCTCAGCAGATCTAAGGTTTCGATCTTAGGTTTGCTGGGGTTTTTTATAATAAAAAATAAGATAAAAAATGGGAAGTATTGAAGATAAAGTAACAGAAGCAAAGGCTGAAGTAGAGGGAGCTAAGCTAAACTTATTGGGTGCCTATTTGAGTAAAATACAAGCTGTTTACACCAGAATATCTCCAGAACAAAAGGATGATTTTCTAGCAAATTTAGAGAAAATTGTGATAAAATTAGAACAAAATCCTCTTCCTAAGCCCGGTTTATACGACACCTCAAAAGGCAGAGAAATAAGAAAAGGCCTTGGATTATCTAAAAAAGAATTAGCTGAGTTTATTGGTGTACAGAACAGGATGCTTTACAGGTACGAAAATGGAGAAGTATCTCCTAGACCTACCAACAAAGTAGGACAAAAATACTTAGCCTGGCTCAAAGATCAGGGTTATAACCCCTATAACCTTTAATCCTAATTCCAGAATTCTACACCAAAGAATTTATATACTGCACCCTATAAATTGAAATCATAGCCCGCCACAGAGAGTACCTGTGGGAGCA
>JBBSWK010000178.1:0-1067 GCA_038046325.1 Nanobdellota archaeon
TCTTTTTGTAAATCTTCTCGCCCCTCTCTACTTAATCTATAATGAGGTAAATCAAATTCTCCATGTAACCAGTGATCGTAAAAAAAGAAAGTACTGCCAATGCTGTCATTTGGAATCCTTAATCTTGATTCTTCAACCGACACAGCCTTTAAACCTCTAGCAAAATCTTCTATCCGAAAATTTCTTTCTCTCGGTTTTAAAAAAATGAGGCTTAATATAATTTCACTATGTGTTATGTCATCGAGAGTTGTGGCTGCCATCTTTCTAAGGTCTCGTCCTTTCCGGATCACGAGGCAATAACACTGCTTCTCGAATATTATCTAACCCTAACAATTTATGGGTAATCCGATCCAACCCAAATCCTGCTCCACCATGCGGAGGAGTTCCAAACTGGAAGATTTCTGCATACTCTGTCATTTTGTCTAAATCCAATCCTTTAGCTTTAGCTTGCTTCTTGAGAACTTCATATCTATGTTCACGCTGTGAACCACTGCATACTTCTACTCCATTGAATAGCAGGTCAAAAGATTTAGTTACATCAGCTTTTCCTTCCAACTTCATTTGGTAGAACGGCTTCACTGCCCAAGGAAATAAAGTAAGGAACACAAACTCACTCCCATATTTCTCTTTCACTAATTCACCAAGCATCTTTTCCCCTTCTGGATCAAGATCCTCATCTACTCCATACTTCTTCCCCTTTTTGGCCAACATTTTCTTTGCTTCGTCCATGGTTATGCGAGGAATCTTCTTGGGAACTTCTAATTCTACTCCCAGAGTCTTAAGCTCATCAACAGCTTCTTTTGACAAATTGTTCATAAGATTCACAAACATTTCTTCAATCAAGTCCATCACCTCATCGTAATCATCAATAAAACCCATCTCAAAATCCACGCCGGTAAATTCAGTTAAATGCCGAGTGGTATGTGATTTCTCAGCTCTGAACACTGGGCCAATCTCATATACCCGTTCAAAACCGCCAGTCACAAACATCTGTTTGTAAATTTGCGGTGATTGAGCTAGATATGCTGGTTTTCCAAAGTAGTCCAAAATAAACAATTCTGCTCCTG
>JBBSWK010000179.1:0-6360 GCA_038046325.1 Nanobdellota archaeon
AGTTACTGCTGAGAAAATATGCTCTAGATGATGATCCTTCATCTCCGGAGAAGGCTCCATTAAGAATAATGTTAATAAAAGAACATTATGATGCAAGAAAAATAACCATCGCTCCGAGAGCTACTGCACCTGGGCTTGAAGGATACATCAACGAAGAATGAGTTCCCCTCAGTCCTGACTACGGAAACGCGCTTGTTTTTACAGGAGGTAATTCTGCAAGACCTTTAAAGCATCGAGTGATGGCGTATTCCCCTTTTGCAAAACTACGGAAAACGTTGATCTGCCGGGTTTAAATTAGCAACCAAAAATGAAAATTCCAACCTTAAAATTAGAATTGTATAAAAAAAATCAAAAACACTTTGCACAGGAATTAGGTGAGGCATTGAAGAATATAGGAGTTGCACAAGTAAGCGGATTAGAACAACAATTAGTGGATGATCTGTATGGATATATGGAAGAACATGTTGATGAGATGCCATCGCCTAATCGAAATGATTACCGAGGAAGAAAATTCTACAGGCAATACTGGAATTTTTATGACTTGAGAAAAATATCAGCTCTTCATAATCTAATAAACAAAATAAAAAAAAATATTCCAAAAGTAAGAGATAATATATATTCCGCTGCAGCATCTTTATATGGTCCACTAAAAAAGTCTCAAGAGTTTATAGTATTTAGATATTATAAAAAAGGAGGTCTAAATTATCAAGAAGATAAAATGGCTGTAAATAAACACATCGATAATAAAAGTCAGCTCACCTTTGCAGCTTCAGCGTCAGCATCTGGATTAGAAGGTATGATTAATAGACGCTGGACAGACTTACAACCAGAAAATGGGCATCTCTTGGTCTGGGCTGGCGGCGACTTAGAATCTATATCTGACGGTAAAGTAAAAGCATTTTGTCACCGTGTTCAATTTCCTCCCACGGAACGATGGGCTCTTTTGTACGGGTGATCATTCAAATCCCACATAACTCTGCTCAACATTCTCTTTCTTACTCCGTTTCACAAATTCAGAAAACAAAGGAACTTTTACTGGCACCGCAAATCTAGTAAAGATCGAGCTCACTAATGCTTCGCCCTTATCCAGAGAAGCGATATTTCTATTATCCTGCGATAAATCCTGGGGCGATGATTCAATCACTGCTTGCCGTTCTGATCCCATTTCAATTCCTAATATTATTTTAGTATTCATGTTTGCTAGTATCGGTTTAGGGATTTCCGACGGCAGCTGAGTAATGGCAATCAAGCCCACTTTAAACTTCCGACCTTCCCGCGCGATAGTATCAAAGATATTGCTTCCTTGTTCCAGCACATTCTTCCCTAACACCCGCAGTGCTTCTTCTAGCACCACAGAAACCACTGGTTTATAGTCGAGCTGTCCCATTCTCTTATAATATTTATATTTGTCAAATATTTCTGCCGTAATTAAACTGCCCAGCAAAATCTCTACCGCACCGGAAAAATAACTAGTATCCACAATCACCATTTTTCCCTGCTCTAAATCCTGGCAGATATCAGTAATGGTATTCTCGCCGGCAACCATATCAAAAATCCCTTGGCAAGTTAATTGACCATTATCAAAATCTAATCCCAGCAACGTAATTAACTTTCTTTTTACCACCGCAATAGTATCTTCATGAAAACGCACATTTTCAATTCGTTCTTCCTTCAGCAAACTTACAATCCAATTCTGTCCGAATTTTTTGTAATATACATGCAGGCATTGCCGTTGCGGATCAGTCAATCCCGTCGCGCCCTGAAAATGATCTGGTTTCAATTTGTTGATATTAATCTTCAACGTTCTTGCACCAGCAGGAGGTTTTACTGGGGTATAATAACTCACTCTTGATGAAGCAGGATGATCTTTCAACCCCAATCCTGTGCGGCCATAATACTCATCATGCGGATCTAACACCAGCATTCCGGCGTAATCTTTTTCCAATACGTCCCATAAGATGCAGCTCATCAAATTAGATTTTCCCTTTCCCGTGCTGGCAGGAATCAAAACGTGATGGCTTAATACCTCTTTTCCCGGCAGCAGGATATCAAAATCAAATTCCTTGCTGCCGCTGCGTAGTTTTCCTAAGAATAACGGATGCATAGGCTTGGTAATAAAAGAAAGATCTTCTTTCTTGATTTCCCGCACTGTCGAGAAAAATGACGGCAGCTTTTTACACATCTTGCTGCCATTTGACAAAGTCAGGATCGGTTTGAGCAGAGCCAGCTGATAATTGCGCAGCTTCTCATCCATGATTGAGAAATTTCCTTCTTCTAGATTCATGCCGGCGACCATCTCTAAATTCTGCTGCGAGATCTGGCTGCCGTACACGAGATCATACACTTGCAGGATGAATTTCTCCTGCTGGTTGTCGATGACTACTAATTCGCCTATCTCTAAAGAAGAATCTGCTTTAATTCTGGCTATTATCTTAGAAAAGTCGCCGGAAACGACTTGGCCTTTAGTCATGGAGAAATGTGTTATAAGTGTATTTTTAATTATTTATGTTATTAAGAAGTTAAATTTTTAAATTTCTAAATCAAAACCATAAAATATGAAAACTAAAGGAAAATCAATTATGGAAAAATCATTTGGAATTCTTGAAGGCGATGTTGAGGAAGTAAGACAAAGGCTCAAAAAGTGGAGAGACGAATTTTCTAAAGACGCTGAAAAACGCTATCAATTACTGTTTAAAGATAAAAGGAACAAATAAAGCAAATTACTATTGTCTAAACAAAAACCTTATAAATATCCGCAATTCCAAGCCTCTCATGGAAGCAACAGTCGTACATTTCAGAATGGGAAGACATCATGTTCATGACAAG
This sequence comes from Nanobdellota archaeon, assembly GCA_038046325.1. Taxonomy (GTDB): domain Archaea; phylum Nanobdellota; class Nanobdellia; order Woesearchaeales; family GW2011-AR9; genus JACPIL01. Next base: position 2,827 of record JBBSWK010000179.1, read on the forward strand.
CAGATGGTGCTTAAAGTAGCTGATTCTGCGGATGCTGCTGCTAAACTGGTAGGTAAAACCGTGACCTGGACTTCTCCTTCCGGCAAAGAAATCAAAGGAAAAATCACTGGTTTACATGGAAGAACTGGCAGCGTTAAAGCTCAGTTCGCTGAGAAAGGATTGCCTGGCCAAGCTCTTGGTAAAAAAATTAAAGTTAATTGATACTTACTTCTTAGTTGGCCTTTTAAAGGGTAAATATGCTTTTGTAACCGAATATGACCCAAACAAAGAAATAGAAAAGGTTATAATTTATGAATTTGTAGAATACGAAGAAGCAGCATAACTATTTTTTCTGTGGGCGAGCTCTTCTCACTGCGCCTCGTGGCTCTAAACGAGTTCTCCTTCCTAAGGTTCTTCCTTCTAATTTTTGCCCTTCCAACGTTCTTCCTTCGAGTTTCCGAGCTGCTTGTTCTTCCACTCTCTGCTGAGCAGTTTCCTGTCGTTGTTCCTGCTGCTCTGCTCGTTCTTGACCTTGCTGTTCCGCTCGCTGAGCTGCTTCAAGTTGTGACAACTGCATCTGTTGGTGTTTAACAAAAGCGTCAAGATGTTTTATGATCGTGCCGCAAATGCCCTGTATTCCTTGCGGACCTTTAACTAAGCCATGCACTGCTGCTAATTCCTGTTCCCAATGTTCTGAATCCGGTTTTGGTAAAGAAATATGTCTTGCTCTTGAAAGAGCTACGCTGGCATGAGAGAATAAGTTATCAAAAAATTCATAGACTTCTCCTTTTTCTTTTCGCCGCAAATAACGCAAACTGCGGACTGCTCTTTTCAAGTTCTTTTTTAATAGTTTCAAGCGCTTCTCTGCCTTATCTACCGCATTCTTTCGCTCTTCTGGCGTTCGTGCGCTGCGGTACAAGGCAGAAAGCAAATCTTCACAAGTCTCAACCGCGTTGACTAAATAAGAATTAGGTTCACGAATGCGCTCTGCACGCCGCCCCATTTCTTCTTGTTTTTTCCGTGCCTCCATCATTCCACCGATAGATTTCTGCAACCCTTTACCACCTTCCTTCCAGCGCTTCTCAGTTTCTTCAGCACCTTCTGAGGAAGTAAAGAAGAACTTGATGATGTAATAGATAATCATGATGCTTACGATGTATAAAGCCCAAGCAATAAAATTAGCCATGGTTCCAGCCACAGATGCCTGGCCGAGGTAGAGCCCTTTCTCATTTTGTAGAGAATAATTCATCGCGCTTAAAATCCAGAATAAGAGCATGGAAATAAATAATTTTAATAACACTGTTCCTTTGGTTTCCTGACTATTTCCCTTTTCATCTTTCCCTGGAATTTTCCAGAGAACATACCCTAGACCAAGGATTGGTGCTCCAATTAGTATCAAACCAATAGCCGTGGCCCAACCTGCACCAACTGCTAAGATCGCTGCTGCCGGAAGAAAGATTGCTGAGATGGTTGCTAAAACGCCAGCTACCACCATGGCTATATGCCGGTTAAAAAACTTAAATGGAGCAGTATCATTTAACCCAGTCATTACTGCAAAAAATAAGGCAAAAGTAAGGACCCATATCAATATCCTGGTAAACGCCGCTAATCCAAGCCCTTGCAGAAATGACAATCCACCAATAGAAAGAATCTTACCCCACACATTGCCAATAAATTCTAACGGCCCTTGCGCAGCTACTAAAGGCAGTACTAATAGACTTGCTAACAACCACATCTTTTTCATACGCGAAAGAATGAATTAGAAATATATAAGGTTTGTGGGAGTGGAATTGTAATTAAATTCCCCGCAGGTAAGACATCAATCCTTGCACTTCTTGTTTTGCTTTTGCTTCTTTCTCGTAAGCATCTTTCAATAAGAAAGCTTCTTGCTTAAATTCTTCCGCCAAATTATAAATATGGGTGCTATCTAAAGGTTCTGAGTTTGGAAGAAGTTTGTACGCACCAGATTCAAACATTTCAGAAGTCATTGATTTTAGTTTTTCCATGGCTTCGGATTGCATTATCTTCCCGTATAAAGATTCTACCTTTGCTACTTCATCTGCGACTTCTTGATGCTGTTTTAAGATACTATTTTCAATCGCCTTAACTTTTTCAAATATGTCTCTGTCTTTAACACCTTTTCTTTCAAGATATGTAAATAAATCATCAAGGCCGCTTTGTGCTCGAGAAGTCCTCCTATTTAGCTTTCGGAAATAATTTTTTACTTTTTTGAGATTTTTGCCCAACGCATTTATATTATTAAGCAATTTTTTAACTTCAGAATACGAAGACAATTCTCCCTTACTTCCAATGGCTTCCAAATCCGCAGCAATATAAGTAGCTCCTTCCCGCACTACATCAAGCCTTTTTTCTTCGTTATCTTCTGTTATAAATTCATTAATTTCTTCTTTGTACACCCTCTTTGCCTTAGAGATTGTTCCAGGAATGCGCGCTTCAAGCCCTTTCCAAACACTTTTTGCGCCGCTGCCGAGAGCCGCTGCTGCATCAGTTCCACGAGATGCCTTGAACAACTCCATTACAATCAAAAACACAATGATGCCTCTACCCCAATCGATTAAAACCATCATTGCTTCTGCTAATGCTTCTAGGACCAATTTATGATATAAGACCTCCCGCAGCAGCTTTTACTAAAGTTAAAATTATCAATAGGATAACTAACACCATTACTTTAACCACCCAATGTTGGTCGGACATAGACCTGTACAAAAGAAAGCCACCTGCAACAGGAGCACCAATCATTATAACGGCCACCACAGTTGCATACGCTGCGCCGATACCTTTCAGAATTGCATTTGGGATAAATATTACGGAGATAATAGCTAAAATGATAGATACAGTGATCGCGATATTTCGTTGCTCCCTCAACCCTGGAACTGCGCTGGCACCCATGTAAAATAACGCAAAAGTTAGTATTCCAATCAAAACCCGCATCAGTGCAACTAAATTATTCTCATAATCGCAAGGACCTAAGCCAAACCAGCCTCGCTCACATAAAAATCCTAAAGAACCTATTTCCAAAATTGTATCCCATACATCTCCCACAGAAGGACCGGGCCCTTGGGCAGAAACAAAAGGAAGCGTCAATAACAACGAAACTAACAATAAACTAATAACAGCTACTTTGTTCCACCTCATGGCCAAAAGTAACTCCTTAACCTTATTAAAGTTTTCTCTTATCTCCTCAATAATTGATCATTCCTAAAACAAAATCTTTATAAATAACCCCCAATCCAGAAAGACCATGACTCATATCTTAACAGTAAACCCCAGCGAACTAAACAAAAAGGTCGCGGAAGAGCTGAAGAACCACAAATTAGTCCAGCCAACTGTCTGGGCAAAGTTTGTCAAAACTGGCCACAGCAAAGAACGATTACCTGATAATCAAGAATGGTGGTACATCCGCGCTGCCGCAGTCCTGCGAAGCATTGCCAAGCTGGGTCCAGTCGGCACTGAAAAGCTGCGCACCAAGTACGGCGGCAAGAAAAACCGCGGGCATAAGCCTGAACATGTTTACAAAGCAGCAGGGTCCCATAT
>JBBSWK010000180.1:0-1760 GCA_038046325.1 Nanobdellota archaeon
TGAGTTTGAATAATCCATACAATTGAAGAATTGTTCTCTTAGGGTTTGCAAAACCCTGCACTCTTTTGAGTGCAGCAAGTTTCATATGGTTAAGCAAACCTTTATCAGTTCTCAACTGTTTTTTTCTGTGGGTCTTTAAGCTCGTTGAGAAGTAATTCTCAATTGCATTATTCGTTGCTGGACAGTCCTTTACTGCGTAAAATGCAGTGAAGAATTTCCAATTCTTCTGAATCATCTTCAATCTGTCTTTAGCCTTCTTTGGAAATAACTGCTTTTGTTTCCACAACTCTGCAAGGAGTTGTTTTGCTTTCCAAAGAGGTCTTTGCGATAAACTCTCCTTTCCTCGTCGTCGTTGATTCTCAATTTTTTTCACGTATTCTCTAAACGTGTGAAGTTTTTCCTTTACCCATTTGTTCTTCTCTTTGGCATCAGCAAACAATCCCTTATCTTGTTTCTTGAGCAGTTTCTCAAGAAACTTCAGCTCTTTTCCGCGGTTATAGAAAATGTTGAGAAGAAGGTATTTGTTATACTCATTGAACAAAGATTTTGTCTTCTCAAAATCTTTGACGACAAGCTTGTTAAGATGCAACAAGCATTTCTGATGAATAAGCTTATTACCCCACAAATCATTGAATATTTTTGGATAACGACGATCACAGTCTGTGATAATAATCAATTCTTTCTCGGTATCCAGATGTTCTCGTAAGAACATCCTAATTGTCTCTTCGTTCTTATTGTCGAATAGACAATCAGCAATAGGAATTTTCGTCTTGTAATTAAGCAATGTGAGCCTAAACTTCTGCGTTCTCCCTTTTTTGGGGTGCTGCTCATCGTAATTCACGATGAGATAATTCTCTTGTGGATATTCAAACTGTTCAATTCGTTCGTTAAACATATACATCGCTTTGGTCTTACCAAAAGGAATGATAAAATTCATCAATTTTGAGACAATATCCCACGAAACGTCTGCGTCTCGCAAAGTCATTATGAATTTAGTAATCATTTCTTTCCACTGGGAAAGAAGCTTCTTCCAGAAGCTTTTATCCTCGTGATATTGATTCCCGCAGGTCTTGCAAAGCTGTTTACCAATCCTGACTTTGCCAAATCCTTTCTTTCGGGCATAATCATAGCCGTTATGCACCATTTTATCGCCGCAACTGCAATCTACGTGGTGTTTCAAACGAAACACCCTTTTGGCAGTAAACTCATACTTATCAGAAGCAGGAAAAATAGAAAATAACGCTTCAGCTTCAGAAAGATTATTAAAATTCAATTGTATTGTTGTCATTAGCAGTAACACCTCATTTTGTTTGTTGTTCAAATTAACAAAATGGTTACTGCTATATTTATCTATCACTCACTTTTTGAATTGTGCCAAAATAACATAAAGTTTATAAATAAGCTCTTATCCCAGAGCATAAACCATAACTAATGAGTCATTTGTTGTGGAAGGTATTACATGGTACAACGCGCTCGAATAAAATTAGCAAGTATTGAAATAGATAAAATCAATCAAATCTGTCATGATATCAAAGAGATAGTAGAAAAGACGGGCGTTGATATGCGTGGTCCTATTCCTCTTCCAACAAAAAAATTAAAAGTTACGACTCGTAAATCTCCTTCAGGTGAAGGAAAGGCTTCTTGGGAACGTTACGAAATGAGAATTCATAAGCGTCTGATTGATATTGGTGCTGATGAAAGAACTCTTAGATTAGTAATGAGAGTTCCTATTCCAGAAGGTCTCAATATTGAGATTGAAA
>JBBSWK010000181.1:0-1447 GCA_038046325.1 Nanobdellota archaeon
CATTCACATTGTTAACCGTATCATTGGCAATTATTCTCACACCTTGCCTTCCTTCCGCTAGTGTTGAAACATTGTAACTTACAATCCAATTTCCAGATTGGTTGACTGCGGTCACGTTAACATCATTTCCCGTGCCATTATCAATCCAGAAGTAGACTCTGCTTACGCCAGTGAGAGCATCAAAGATGCTGGCATTGAAAGTTATATTCCCGGAACGGACACTGTAATTGCTGGCATTAAACATATTATTGGCATTGATAGGATTGATGGTAACATTGGGAGAGGTAAAATCTACCGTAAAATTGATGACGGCAGAATTATTGATGTTGTTGAAGGTATCATTGGCGATGATTCTGACTCCTTGTTTCCCTTCCGCTAAGGTTGATACATTGTAACTCACGGTCCATCGGCCGGAAGTGTTCAATCCCGTGATATTAATGTCAGCGCTGGTCCCGTTGTCAAACCAGAAGTAGACTGTATCTATTCTGCTGAAAGCATCGAAAACACTGGCGTTAAAGGTCTGGTTGCTGGAGCGGATGCTGAAGTTGCTGTTGTCTACAAAATTATAATTGATGGTCACGTTAGGGGGAGTATTATCTAAAATGGTCAGATTGTTAGAGATAACCATCGTTCCATCTCCTGTTCCATTGTTAGGCGTAGCTTGGACAGTCCAATTTTCTCCAAGGACTGTTTCCTGTGCGGTTATGACATTAGTTTGATTTCTCCATAGTGCGTAAATCTGTTCTGCGGAGAGAGAACGGTTGAAGATGGTGACATCGTCGATTGTTCCATTAAAATGATTAAATCCATTACCTCTTCTTCCAATATTAAATGGAGTTTCGTTATTCCAGGTTGTCTCATTTATGGATGTAAAAGAACATGCCGTTGCCGATGCTTGTGTTCCGTTAATAAAAGTAGCCACGTGGGTTAAATTATATCTTCCAGTTAACAACAACCATCTTTCCCATGGCACAGTGTTGGTAGCTGCTGTTGTCGTACAGCTTTGAGAATTACTACTTTTATTCTGATACATAAAAAAATTGGTACTGTTACTGCTACTAACTGAAGTGCCAAAAAACATAAAGTTGTTTAAAAGGTCATCTCTCGATAGGAATATGGGTGTCGCACCTGGATTACTCGATTTTCCTTTGATGTAAACCCAGGCATTGAAGGTACATCCATTAATACATACTGATCTACCGTTGCCACTATTACCTAATCCAATATAATCATCAACGCCGTCAAACTGGTATGCTCCTTTACTATCATATCCGCCAGTGGAATTCCAAAGCACTCCTCCTTGTTCTGAACCATTATTTCCATATCCGGAATAATCCCAACTATTGTTGTATGATGTTCCATTTATTCCTTCAAAAGGCATATTCAATATCGCAATCGGAGTACCATTCACCAGCCAATTGTAGATCACTTTCAACGAATTACCGTT
>JBBSWK010000182.1:0-2321 GCA_038046325.1 Nanobdellota archaeon
TATTATCATTTACTCCATCTTCATCCATAACAAAGTGCCAACCGGAAGCCCATACCAGAATATCATTGCCGCAATAATCGTCTGTTGACCAGAAAGAAAGTAGCCAGCTAAGAAAAAGAGATAGTGGACGTAAAATAAGAAAGTATGATGCTTTTTTAAATCAAGCATCAATAATAAAATGGCAAAGAAAAGAAAAACGAGTAGCATGTACAAAGATAAAAAATAAAGGATGATAAGGGATAATAAAACAAAGATGATCCTATAAAAAATAACAAAATACTTTTTCCCAACAGATAATTCTTGGCGAGCAATATATGATAATATCATCCCGGCAAGTAGGCCGGTTAAGGAAAGGAGAGGAATTACAATAATGGTAACAAAATCAGCCGGAATCATGTTTCAATTCCTCTTTAAAATGTTCCAGAAAACGCAGCCAATCTTCTTCCTTGATAACTGCGCCACAAGCATTAGGATGGCCTCCGCCATGCCCTTCAATGCCTACTAATGCTTTTTCCAAAGCTCCAGCAATCGGAAATTGAGCGCGGATGCTGCATTTCATAGAACCTGATTTCTCTCGAGCAATAATAATCACTTTTTTAGGATAAAGGGCGGACAATTCGTTAGCTATATTAGCGGTAAAAGACCATTGGGAAGAATTGTAGGTAAACAAAACGATCTTGCTCTTGGTAATACTCTTCTTGGCCTGAGCGAGTATTTCTTCATATCTGGCATCCACTTTTTCAAAGCGCTTGTAGAGGAATTTTCCAGCGGAAGTTTCTTGATGGAATATTTCAAATGGAGATTTTATTTTACTTAAGACTTGGATCGATTTCCGCACCTCTGGACTGGGCCCTTTCTGCAAAAAGAAAAATAATTTGACTAATTTTCCAACTGGATGTTTATACAAGGTTGCGGTAAGGCTATCTTTTGCCGGAAGCAATTCAGGATATTTTTCAATAAAATGGTCAATAAAATCAGGCATATGCCAATCAGCCAGGCAGCCCGCCGCGGCAATCCAGAGATCCTGCTCATCTTGAGAGCTGCCTTGGGAAACTTGGTAAGCCATTCGAGTGGTCGGCACATAGGCATCTGGATTTTTTATGCGGGGGTTGAAATAATGGACATTTTTTAATTCCTGCGGCTGATGATGATCTATCCAAAAGAGAGGCACCTTCACCGCATCTACAAATTCCTGGCTTAGGACCGGAATATCCAAGATAAATATCTTGTCTGGTTGTATTTCTTGCACTTTGCGGACCAATTGCTCATCGATCTTAGAAGAGTCAGTCACTCTTACTCCTTTTCCTTCCATGTGCATCCGGTACAGTAAAAGGAAAGAACACAACCCATCTGCATCAGAATCGTATAAGAATAAGGGATTTTTAGCAGTTTTCAATTCCTCTTGCAGTAAGGTTATTTGAGCGGGATTTAACATGCAGGGAAAAGACTTCTTTCATTTTTAAAGGTTTAGCTGCCAGATTTGGTAAAAAATAGGCTTTTTTGAATCCTCTATAGAGCCGAAAAAAGAAAAATTAATAAAAACAGGACATTGCAATAAACGGCAGATGAAGTACGCAGCATTAATAAAATATTGGCAGGAAAGGCCAACCTTGATGGAAGCATTAGTGCGGAAACATCATCTTTTCAGTAAGGGGTTTGTCTATGTTGGCGATTCCGCGCTGGAACAAACCTCACCTCATTTTGACAAAGAAGTTATTAAAAGATTACAAGGAGCAGAAGTTATGAGAATACCTCTTTTCATTCCTAGCTCCGGATATTTAGGAGGGCAGGAAAAGACAGTAGAAGGTAAATATCAGTTCTTTGCGCTTTTTCCGGAAGAGGAAGAAAAAATTCCCGATACTTTACCCGGAGGTTTTCGAGTTGAACGCCAACAGCATGAAAACCAGGTTTCTCCACTTAGAAAAATTAAGCAGAAATCTCCCTCCGAGCTGCTGCATAAACTTAGTTTTGAAAGGTTAGGGGTTCTTTATGAGAACGTAGAAGAATTTTATTTTGAACCTCATCAAAAAGAAAATGAGGGGCGTCAATTTCCACACACTCTTACCATTGATGACGTTATAATTTTGAGCAGGATGGAAAAAGAAAAAAAACTGGATATAGCTCGATTAAAAAATAAACATTCAACCACTGAGGATAGAAGACTGGGAAAACGTTTAGAAGATATAAAACTGTCTCCATTATTGATGCGGGTTGAAAGGGCCGCTTATGCTCTTTCTCCACAAGCTTTTGATGGAATGTACGTAGCAATAGTGCATAAAAAACATCTGCCGGAAGGTTTTCGAGAGTAAAAAATTTATTGG
>JBBSWK010000183.1:0-4195 GCA_038046325.1 Nanobdellota archaeon
AATAAATTTCAAACCGCAAACCTTTTTAATCATTCTCCCATTCTCCCCTACATGAACCTCGACTGGAACAAGCTTCAAGATAAATGGCAGAAGCAGTGGGAAAAAGCAGAGTTAGGAAAAGCTGCTGTCAACAAAGATAAGGATAAATTCTTCATGATTTTTGCCTATCCTGGAATTTCCGGTTTCTTACATGTCGGGCACATGCGCGGTTTTTCGTATACAGATGCCATCTGCCGTTACGAAAGATTGAAAGGAAAAGAAGTTATTTTTCCAGTAGGGACTCATGCATCTGGAAACCAGGCTATTTCCTTTGCCAACAAGGTCAAAAACAAAGACCAAGATTGGATCAATTACTTATTGAACAACGGCTGTCCGCAAAAAAAAATCAAAGAGCTTACCACTCCAGAAAAGATCATTGAATACTTTAACGGTGTCTATGTTAACGATTACTGGAAGAAATTTGGTTTCTTGTGCGATTGGGAACGTTTTACCTGTACGACATTTCCTGACTACGAAAAATTCATCCAATGGCAGTTTAAAAAACTTTTACAGAAAAATTTGTTAGTCCAAAAACCATATTTCGCTACTGCCTGTATTGTACATGGCCCGGTAGCCGTCGATCCTTCCGAAACAGATATTTCTAAAGGAGGAAATGCTGAAAAGAACGAATACACTTTATTAAAATTCAAACTGGACGACCAATACCTTGTCGCCGCTACCTTACGGCCGGAAACCATTTTCGGACAGACCAATCTCTGGGTCAATCCGGAAGTAAAATACCTTCACGTCGAAGTCGAGGGAGAAGATTGGATCATGAGCCGGGAAGGTGCAGAGAAGTTACAGTACCAAAAAGATGATGTATTACTAAAAGAAGATGTGGATATCAAAAAAATCATCGGCCGAAAAGCCAAAGCTCCAGGTATCGAAAAAGAAATCATTATTCTCCCCGCAACTTTTGTCAATGCCAATGTAGGAACCGGAATCGTCACCAGCGTGCCCAGCGATGCGCCGTTTGATTATGTTGCACTTAAAACCCTGCAGGAAAATCCACAGCTATGCAAAGCCTACAATCTCAACCACGCAGAAATCAAAAACATCTCACTCATCCCCATAATCAAGACTAAAGGCTACGGTAATTTTCCTGCCAAAGAAACCATAGAAAAATTGAAGATTCAATCTCTAGCCGACCCAAAACTGGAAGAAGCAACTAAAGAAGTGTACAAAGCAGGGCATCATTCCGGAGTCATGTCTGAAAACTGCGGCAAGTACGCCGGCAAGAAAGTCGAAGAAGCTAAAGAATTGATCAAAGCAGAACTTCTCGAATCAGGAAAGGGAGATGTATTCCATGATCTGAGCGAGGAAGTGGTCTGCCGCTGCGGCAATAAAGTGCTGATCAAACGTATCGATGACCAATGGTTTATCCGCTATTCTGACCAGGCGTTGACCGAACGAAGTAAAGAACATGCAAAAGAAATGAATATCTATCCTAAAGAATACAAGGAAAATCTACCGGGAATTTTAGACTGGTTCGGTGATCGAGCTTGTACAAGATTAGGAAATTGGTTAGGAAGCAGATTTCCTTTCGATGAAAATTGGATTGTCGAGCCCATCAGCGATTCAACTTTGTATCCGGCATATTACATCGTCTCAAAATTCATCAACAATGACGCCATTAGTCTTCACGACTTAACGGAAGAATTTTTTGATTATGTTTTCCTCGGACAAGGCGAAGGAAAGAAAAAATGGAAACCGATCCGAGAAGAGTTTCAATACTTCTATCCTCTTGATCTGAATCTAGGAGGAAAAGAACACCAGACGGTGCACTTCCCGGTCTTCATCATGAACCACCTAGCCATTCTTCCCGCGGACAAATGGCCTAAGGGAATTCTGGTCAACTGGTGGGTTACCGGGAAAGGGGGGAAAATTTCTAAGAGCAAAGGCGGAGCAGAGCCGATTCCTAACGCTATTGAGAAGTATGGTGTTGACGCCATGCGCTTGTACTATGCCCATATCGGATCACCGCATGTCGATGTGGTCTGGACGGAAGAAGTGGTGTTGAATTACAAAAATGCGCTGGAAAGAATCTACCTGTTGGCGGAAGATCTGCAGAAAAAAAATGGAAACAAGAAGTCTGTTGATGATTGGTTATTATCCAGAGTGCATGAACATATCAAATCCTGCAACAAAGCTATGGAGAATTATGGATTACGGGATTTAGCCTCTATTGTTTATTATACTATGTACGATGATCTGAAATGGTATTTGCGCCGAGGCGGGGAGAACAAAAAGGTAATTAGCCAAGTATTGGGAATCTGGACTAAATTAATGAATCCGATCACACCTCACCTCAGCGAAGAACTTAACGACAGCAAAGAACTTGTTTCCGCTTCACTATGGCCCAAAGCGGAAGAGAAGAAAATCAGCTTGCAGACAGAAGCAAGCGAGCAACTTATCAGAGCAGCCATAGAAGGAATGCGTAACGTATTAAATCTCGCAAAATTAGAAAAACCCAAAAGATTTACTCTTTTTGTCGCAGAAGAATGGAGCTATGAATTATTCAACCTCATCTCCAAAGAGATCAAAGTGACCAGAAATGTGGGCGAAATAATGCGCCGTGTTTTAGAAGAAGAAAAGATGAAGGTTAAAGGGAAGGAAGTCAGTAAAACCGTGATGATGTTGGTCAAAGATCCAAGCAAGATTCCAGCCTTAGTCTTATCACAGAAAGAAGAACTTGCTGCCATAAAAGAAGCGAAAGCCTTCCTGGAGAAAGAATTTGAATGTAAAGTCGAAATCATCAGGGCAGAAGACCGCCAGCATCCCAAAGCGCAGTCAGCTATGCCGGGAAAACCGGGAATATTGGTGGAATAAATGAAACGCACCCAGCTCCGCAGCAAAGATCTAAATAAAGAAATAGAACAGTACAAGGTAGAAATCAGCAAAAAAGATCAAGTAGAATTAATAGAAGACAAGTATAAAATTATTCTGATCAACAAAAAGCCTTCTTTCTTTTACTATAACGACAAAATTGTCCCAACCCTCAAACTCTTACAAGAAAATACTGTACTCAAGAGAATTACTGTCGACATGGGCGCAGTCAAGTTTGTAGTCAATGGCGCAGACATCATGCGCCCGGGAATCGTCGAGATTGAAGAAGGAATCGCCAAAGATGAGTTTGTAGCTGTTATCGATAAAAATAATAAGAAACCATTAGCAGTTGGTATTGCTCTTTTTAGTTCTGAAGAGATAAAAGCCATGGCTTCCGGGAAAGTCATCAAAAACATTCATTATGTAGGGGATGAGTTGTGGAGGATGGAGGTTTAACAAAGATATGATAACTCATAAGACTACCCAACAAACCATTTCCAACGAAGAACTGTTCTGCAACTCTTTCCTCTCCCAAGCCAGCGGTCTGATGTTCCGGCCCAAGCAAAATCTGATCATGAAATTTGATCAGGAAAAAAAAGTATCATTACACATGTTCTTTGTTTTCTATCCGATAGATGTTTTAGTTCTTAACCAACAGCAAGAGATTGTGGAGATCAAGAAAAACTTCAAACCCTTCACCTTCTGGAATTCGAAAGAGAAAGGAAAGTATGTTATTGAATTAGCCTTTCCCGGGGAGTATAAAGTAGGAGATAGAGTAGAGATTAGGGTTTAGCCAGATTTTGGTGAATAGTCCTTTCCATACTTATGTTCATACTTTTTATATTCTCTAAGCGCATCAAGGCATGCTTCCTCTCTAGTCAAACCGCTTCCAGGCATAGAGATGTTAACCACATCCGCCAGCGTTAATTCACCAACATTTATTTCTTGGCCTGTTTCCTTCTCAATCTCTTCTAATTGCTTAATGCTTCCAGCAGCGGCAAGATAACCATTGTCTGCTCCAAATTCTTGGATCCAATAACCTTCACACCATGCTTGGCGATAAATTCGCTTTAACTCCTCTCTAACACCATTATTTTTGCTCATGTTTAACCTCCTCAATAAATTAAAAGTGATTAGGGGCATGCCCGCAGTCGAACCAGCTAAGCCTTGATGGTTGACCCTTACCTCTTCTCGGATTTGCGCTCCCCCAAACATGAAGATTGCAGGTTAAGGCTGCTTCCGTCAGGATCTGACCTGGTTCCCAGCAAGTCCATCCCAGAGGACAAACCGTCGTCAAAGACTATAAGGACCAGCAAAACCAAACTAATCC
>JBBSWK010000184.1:0-3900 GCA_038046325.1 Nanobdellota archaeon
CATTTCAGCGCTGAAAATAAGTCGTTGCTTATTTTCATGCGCAAGAATTCCACTAATACATTCGTGGTTTGCTTAGCAAACCACCACTCACTAGAGTGGTGGAATTCTCCGCGTTTTAACTATCACAAACAGATAAATTGCCAGCGGCTTCATCCAAAAATAAACGCCACGGCCACTCGCTCTTCGCTTCTGTAATGGTTAATGCGCCATTCCCGTAGGGAGCGACCCCTTGACGCAATGATATAATTTCAACTGATTGTGCCGCTCGTCTTAAGGCAGTGGCTATTTATTGGATGAAGCCATATCCAGCACAACTTTAATAAAATCCTGCCCTTCACACCTCAAAATGGATCCAATTCTCACCTTAGCACTCAAAACACTAGAACAGAATAAACAAGCGATCGTCTTTGCTCCCAGCAGAAGCAGTGCGGAAAAAACTGCTGAGGATATTGCTAAGTTAACTCAATTTCAGCTTCCGGAATTGGAACAGGAAATTCTCAAAGCCGCTTCTACCCCAACAAAACAATGTAGAAAGCTCTCTCATACCATTAAGAAAGGAGTTGCTTTTCATCATGCCGGTTTGTTGCAGAAACAAAAGGAATTGATTGAAGATGAATTCAGAAGCGGGAAAATAAAAATTATCTGTGCCACTCCAACCTTAGCCGCCGGGCTTTCGCTTCCGGTCTTCCGAGTCGTCATCAAATCACTGAAGCGCTTCTCGGGAAGCTGGGGCATGGACTGGATTCCGGTTTTAGAATATTTACAGATGGCTGGTAGAGCTGGAAGGCCGGAATATGAACAGTTTGGAGAAGCGGTCTGCATCGCCAAAGACGAAGCGGAGAAAGAAGAGATTCATGATCGTTATATTCTGGGAAAACCGGAAGCAATTTACTCAAAGTTAGCAGTCGAACCAGTCTTGCGTACGTATCTCCTTTCTCTGATTTCTTCCGGAGTAATAAGGGATAGAAATTCAATGAAAGAATTCTTTTCTAAAACTTTCTGGGCGCATCAATTCAAAGATCTACAGAAACTAGAAGTGATCATGGAACGAATGCTGCACCTTTTAGAAGAATGGGGATTTATAACTATAGTCGGATCGGCAAATGCCGGGTTTGTTTCTGCAAATGAGCTCAATCAGGAAAAATTACGCCCTACACCGCTGGGAAAACGAGTTTCTGAACTGTATCTCGATCCCTTAACGGCGCGGCATCTTTTAGATTGCTTAGTGGTTTTTGATCAGAGTAAAAATAAATTCTCTCTGCTGCAGATGATCTCTCATACTCTTGAAATGCGCCCTTTGCTTCGCGTCAAAAGCAAAGAACAGGATTATGTTCAGGAAGAGCTGAGCAAACGATATGGCTACCTACTTCAAGAGGAACCAAGCGCGCATGATATTGAATATGAAGATTTTATCAATTCCATCAAGACTGCTTTATTCTTTGACTCCTGGATCGATGAAAAAGATGAAGATTACTTGTTGGAGAAGTTTGACATACGCCCCGGGGAGATCAGAGTAAAACAGGAAACTGCCGATTGGCTTTTGTATGCAGCGGAAGAGTTGTCAGTATTACAGGATTATAAGCTGGCAGTGAAAGAGATCCGGAAATTACGCCTACGGATAGAATATGGCGTAAAAGAAGAGCTGCTGGTCTTACTTAAATTAGATGGAATAGGCCGGGTTAGGGCTAGAAAACTATATTCTCATGGTATAAAGAACATCGGTGATATCAAGAAGACTGATCCGACTACGTTATCCCAGCTTCTTGGTAAAGTGGTAGCGGAATGCCTCAAGAAGCAAACGGGTGAGGAAGTCAAAGAAGTTCCCGAAGGAAAGCGCAAAGGGCAGACCAGTATCCTAAAATATTAACCACTCTTAAGTGATTAAACTAACAAAAGCTTTATAAACTGGTCTTCTTTTAAGAGATAAAACGAGGTAATAAAAGAAACATGGTAACCTATGATTCAGAAATTCCGGTGTATTTTGAAGACGCTTTAGTAGATGCTCCTATAGCTAAAAGGAGGATGCTGCCTAAACCTAAAAAAACTGCTCTTGAAGTATTTAGAGATACCAAGGTTGGTTTACGTGAGGGAAGACATGATCATTATACCTTAGATCAATTAATGAATTTACAAACTGATATTACAAAAACCTATGCAAAAATATACCACCAGTTTAACGATGGCTCAGAACTTGATCCTTTATTGGGCAGTTTTCTTAACGATTACATTACCATGTGGGCAAAAATTTGCGATTTGAAAGAAAACCGGGGATATAAACCAGTCAATATGTACGATAACGAACCAGAAACCAAAGGAGGCAAAAAATGATCCCAACCTATATGCCACAAGAATTGGATTATTTTGAACTTTCAGCTAGAGACAATGTTGCTGAATACGATGCATTAGAATATCTTGGCGTAGTTAAAGCGTCTTTGGAAGCAGAAAAATTGAATGAGTACTCTTTGCCCGAACTTCAGAAAGTAGAAAACAAACTTAGGCAGGTTTATAGTTCATTGTCTAATGAAGAAATGGGTAAGCATGAAGAAACAGTTCATAATATTTTTTATGACTTAGTTAGAATGCAGGACGCTAAAGAACAAGAGCTGGATGCTTTAATTCAAGAAACAGTTTCCTCTTTGAATGAACTTATCGATATCTACGATGCTGATGCCCCAGAATATAAAGCACGAAAAGAAATGGGAGCTATTCAGAAAGATCTTGCAGCTGGAAAATGTAATGGATCAAGCTTAGTTCAATTAGAAGAAATAGAAGCCAAATTCAAGGGAGCATACGCCGCTCTTTCTGAAGAAGATAAGGATCGGTATTTAGATAGCGGTGCTCAAACCATTATGGATCTAACTGACTTGCAAAATGATACTGTGGAAAAAAAGATTGAAGACTTGCTGGATGATTACGTTTCTGAAACTAAGAAAGATCCACAGTCTTGGATTAAAACTGCGCCGGGAAAATACAAAAGAACTCCTAAAGTAGAATTTAAAGAACGTAGCAAAGAAGAAAAAGATACAGTAGAGTATTCAATCCTTAATTTGCCAATTGCACCTCCAGAAGAAGTAAGAAAGATATCTGCAGAAAATAAGAGCTACAAAGCAGCATGCGTTACTAGCTTACCAACTAGATCTGCTGCTCCTACAATGATCGAGGATAAAGTTATAATCAATTGCCCAGTTGTTCCACAAAACAAACCAGTGAATCCCTTACCAGGATCAGATAGCGACATTGTTGCAATGTACGAAGCTGCCAAAAAAAATCTAGAAGCAGTGGTGGTTCCCTTTTCAACCTCTCCGACTAAAAGGAAAAGTAAGCTAGGATATCTTGCTAGTGCAGCTGTCGTCGCTGCTACAGGTATTCTTTCTGTACTAGGTGCAGCTGGATATTATTTTACTTCATCTACTGATACTGCAGCAGAAAACCAATTTAAGCATTATCACGGTTCACCTTCAGCAGAAGTAATTGTTCCAGTGAGTAAAGCTAGACACGAGAGTAAAGTACCTCCAGCACCACAAAAGGTAGAACATCAAACTAAATCAGTTGAACAACCAACTGTTGTTCCTCAGGCTGCACCAAGAATGCCTTCAAAGGTGGTAAAAAGATATCCTGCCTCCTGGAATCCTTATGACAATCTTCATTCTGTTGAGAAAGGAGATACCTTAGGCGGATTGTATGAAGATTACGCTGCTCGTGGCGGTACTTTGTCTAGAGCAGAGTATTTTAAAATTATCCTAAGCACTAATTCTCACCTTGAAAATAAGAATTCTATCTATGTCGGGCAGGAAATAATTTTACCCTAAATATTTATCCTACATCAATGGGAGTGAAATGCCTGTATCTCTCGTCACCCAAAATCTTTATAAATAACCCTTAATTTTGCTTGTTTATGGC
>JBBSWK010000185.1:0-1206 GCA_038046325.1 Nanobdellota archaeon
GATCATGAACACCATCTCTTCGTAAAAAACAGCGGCATCTCGCGGAAAAGTAAAATAACCGTAGCGTTCGCCCCAATGCTTCCAGCAGCCGGCAATCCTATGCGCGACCTGCTTGATGCCGGTTTCGCTGCCGGTAATAACTTTGCCGTTTTCGTCTACCAATAATTCGCCGTCTTCGTTTCGCAGCGGAACACCAGCTTTGCGGAAATATTTTTGCGCCAGAATATCAGTCGCAACTTGAGTCCAGAAAGAAGGAACCTCAATATCATCCATTTGAAAGACCACAGAACCATCAGGATTACGGATGGTGGAAGTGCGTTTTTCATACTTGCACATTTCGAAAGGGCTTACTCCTTCCTTAGTGAAATATCTTTTTACCTGAAGACCTTTTTGTTCTGCCAATACACTTCTGTGTTCCATTCCAATCACCTTTTTTTCAACGGAGAGAATTGCCCCTACGCAATTATCTTCCGCCTATGTTAATGCGAGCAATAAATTACCTACTGCCGCCCCCTTTTTGCTGTTTAGTAAACTACTGAACTACATAAAGATTTGTTTTCACTTGAAAGGAAAACTATTTCTTTTCTAAGTAGTTACTGTTTTTCACTTCTTTTTTAGGTAGTTTTTGGCAAAGGAACTGCTTTAAATAGTTTTTAGTTTTGGGAAATAGTTGTTGGATTGTAACAATTAATATAAATTGAGGCTTAACGACTTCATTTGTGAATAAGAAGAATTAAGTTCGTTTTCGGTTACGAAGTTCCGAAAACCTGCGTCCGCAAAGTAATTTTTAGTGGCTCGTAGTTCAATTCAGCGAACAAAGTGAGCAATAAAGAACAAACATCAAGGGGGACATTTCGTTTTAGTCGTTCCACCGTGGCGATTCAAAACATTATTAAACATCATGAAAATAGTAGCTCATGATGAAAAAAGAAGTGATGCTGGCAATTTGCGCTATTTTTCTGGTTGTTTTGAGCAATGGCTGCGCTCCTAAACAAGTTTCTATGGAGAATGTGCCAGAACCCATTGCTGAAGATGCGCAACAGGAAGCAGCGGAAGAGCCGGAACCTGTTCAGGAACCTCAGCCAATGGAAGAAATTGAAGAGGACTCAATAATAAAAGAAAAGCCTGTTGTTGAAGATGATTTTGGATTCGATCTTCCGCCAGATGAAGATTCAGCTGGTTGGATACAAACATCCGGACCAATAG
>JBBSWK010000186.1:0-5555 GCA_038046325.1 Nanobdellota archaeon
TAAAACCATGCGTGCTGCTACAACTAAACCAGTCACCGTCAAAATTAGGGCAGGAGTGACCAAACCAGATAAATGGCAGGCTATCGCCCGAATTGCTGAAGAAGAAGGATTAGACATGATCACTTTCCATCCTCGCACGGTTAAAGAAGGATATTCAGGAACTTCTAACTGGGCTTTGATCAAAGAATTAAAGCAGATGGTTTCCATTCCTGTAGTTGGCAATGGTGACATCAAAACTCCGGAAGATGCCAAGCGCATGTTAGATGAAACCGGCTGTGATTATGTCATGATCGGCCGGGAAGCGATGAGCAATCCTTTTCTCTTCACCCAGATAAATCAATATCTGAAAACTGGAAAATATCACGGCTTATCCTCTAAGAAAAAGATTGAAACTTTTTTCAAATATGTAGAATATGCCAAACAATACCCAACCATCAAAGTATATAACATCAGAATGCAGGCCATGAACTTTTCCAAAGGCTGTCCTGGCGGAAAGGAATTAAGAGGGAAATTGTTAGCAGTGAAAGAAATTGCAGAGGTAGAGAGGATAATGAGAGAGTTTTATGAGACATTGTAGCTCACACTTTAATCTTCATAAAATCTTCAGCCACCACAGAATTATCAAAGTACGTTCTTGCTTCTTCAATCATCTCGGAAGGTTCTTTATAGCGTTGGCTAATATGAGTGATCACTAGCTTCTGTACATTATTCTCAGAAGCAATTAACGCAGCTTGCCGCACCGTCATATGCCGGGACTTCTCTGTCTTCTCCCTGATTTCATCCAGATGCGTTCCTTCACAGATCAGCAAGTCCGCATCCTTGGCCAGAAGATCTGCTCCTTTGCAGGGAACAGTGTCAGTCACATAACTTATTTTCTTACCTAAAGTAGCATAAGTCACATCTTTAGCTTTGATCTTCTTTCCTTTCACAGTAACATCTTGCCCTTGCTGTAATTTTCCTAAGATCGGACCTTCTAAGCCTAACTTTTTAGCTTTAGCTACATCAATACGCAGTTTATCTTTCTCCCGAAAACTATATCCAATACAAGTAACCGAATGCTCTAGTTTTTGTACTTCTAAGAAAAAATCCTCTCCTTCGTAGGCTTTCCCGGAAACTACTTCATGCACTTCGTAAGGAATAATATCTTTAGCTGCGAAGCTCTTGAACAGATTGGTCAGATACACTTTTGATCCTTTCGGGCCATAGATATGCAAAATACGTTCTTCATCTTCTTCTTGGCTCATGCGGTCTGCGCCCATGGTACTTAATAATCCCGGAATGCCAAAAACGTGATCACCGTGCCAGTGAGTGATACACAATCTGGTAATTTTTGCAGGCTTTACTCCAGCAATTCTCATCTGCCGTTGGATACCTTCGCCGCAGTCAAACAGGATATTTTCCTTTTTATAACTCAATAAAACGCCGGCATGGTTTCTAGTCTTAGTAGGCTGCATACATCCTGTTCCTAAAAAGGTAATTTCGGCCATTACTGGCTGAGAATACTTGATAATTCTTTAAGGTTTCTGATTTTTGAGTGGAAATGCTGGCGCTGCTTGTGGTCCATCAAAACGCCTTTGATTCCTGCCTCTTTGGCCGCTTCCATGTCGCTGAGAATACTGTCTCCTACAAACAGGCAATCCTCTGCTTCCAACTTAGCTTCTTTTAAGACTTTTTTCAGAAACTTTTTATCCGTTTTGATCAATCCTAAATCGCAGGACAGATAAATGTGCTTGAAGTATTGGCGCAGCTGAAATTTATCTAACACCTGATTGATAGAAAAATTATCAGTATTAGAAACTAAGATTAAAGTATATTTTTCCTGTAGTTTTGCTAACTCTTCCAGTACTTCATCATAGGGTTTAGCCAGCATCCAGGACTTGTTCCACATTCCGATCAAGGCTTCCATCTTTTCTTCAGAACAAGTTACATTGAATTCAGCACAAACTGCCTCAAACGCTTCCCGGAGAGAACCAAACTTCTTGGTCATCATAGCCTGTTCCATTCGGCCTACATATTCAGAAAAAGGCATATCAATCTGCAAAATCTGCTGTAATTGCTTGATAGGACTCCAGACTCCGTTCTCTACTAAGGTACCCCAGAAGTCTAGTATAATAGCTTTTACCATATCCACCCCATTAAGCTTATTTTCTTGAGAAGTATTTATATTTTACTGAAATTGAGCCTATTCAACATTAAATATTTAAATCTCCTATCTTTCTAACAAAGAATGAATCCAGAACAAAAGTTAGCGTTAATCAAGCGCAATACCCAGGAAATTGTGACTGAAGCAGAGCTTCTTGATTTACTGAAAAAGAAAAAGCAGCCAGTGGTCTATTTAGGAACCGCCATCACCGGCAGGCCGCATATTGGTTATTACGTCTGGGTGCTCAAGATGGCCGATTTCCTCAAAGCAGGATTCAAAGTCAAAGTATTGCTGGCTGATATTCATGGTGCATTAGACAATTGCCCTTGGGATGTTCTGGAAAAACGTTACAAATACTATTCCAATGTCATTCCTTTAATGTTCCAATCTCTTGGCGCAGATGTAAAAAATATTGAATTAGTCAAAGGCTCGGAATTCCAGGTTAAGAAAGATTACATTCTTGATGTATTAAAACTTTCAACCCACACTTCTATTCATGATGCTACTAAAGCTGCATCCGAAGTAGTCAAGTTCGGTGACAATCCTAAATTAAGCGGTATTATCTATCCTTTAATGCAAGCACTTGATGAAGAATATCTTCAAGCTGACGTGCAATACGGCGGTATTGATCAGCGCAAAATATTGATGTACGCCCGCGAGTATTTGCCTAAAGTAGGTTACAAGTCCAGAGTAGAAGTTATGACTCCATTAATACCGGGATTAATTGGCAAGAAAATGTCTGCCTCTGATCCAAAGTCAAAAATAGATTTACTCGACGACGAGAAAAGCGTGCAAGACAAAGTCCGCGGCGCCTACTGCGAAGAAGGTAAGCTGGAAGACAACGGTGTACTAGCATTTTTGAAATTAGTGATCATGACTATTAAGCAGGATAAGAAAGAAAAGTTTGTTATTGAACGTCCAGCTAAATTTGGTGGTAATATTTCCTTCAACACGTATGAAGAACTGGAGAAAGCTTTTTTAGAAAAGAAACTTCATCCGCTTGATCTTAAGAATGCTTTAGCCAGAGAAATTAATGTGCTTCTTGAACCTTTTAGAAAAAATAAAGCTAAGCTGGACAAGATTGCCCAGGAAGCGTATGCTTAGGTTTATTTATTCTACTATCTTCCCCGTATGGCTTTCCACCGCCGGTTTCTGTGGAGGCGCAATTTTCCCATAAAATATTCTCACTGTACTCTCATCAATTTTCAGCACAGAAGGATCATACACGTCGTTTCCTTGGAAAACTGCTACTGGTTCGCCAAACTCCAAGCCATCAGATGATTCCAGATAATAGATTCCTTTTGGAACTCGAGGGGATCTTTCTTCTATAGAAGCAGCGAAGAGCAGATATCTGTCTCCCACTCTAATTAATGCCGGATCAACTAGTTTTTGAACTCTTATTCCGGGCTCTCTTACAAAATTGAGCCCGTCAGAAGATATGGCTGAGGCAATCCCATGCGGCGCTTCTGCATTTGTTACATAGTATATCCGTACTCTGCCGTCAGGAAGGACGATAGCATCCGGTACGGAAGCCCAACCCTTGTCTTTATCATTCTCCGAATCAAACCTCAATCCCTCTTTCTGGAAACTAAGGCCATCTGAGGATATCGCAGAATAGATTTTATGGATCGATCCAGGACCGGGCTTCATGGTGTTGGCACCCTTATAGTACATTCTTATTTTTCCGCCCGGAAGATCTATAATAGTAGGATCACAAACATGGGCTTCAAATCCTGTCCCAGGAGAGATTCTCACTCCCTGCTCTTTTGTAAAAGTGAGGCCATCTTTGGAAATGGCTGACAATATTTCTTCATTTTTACAGTAATACAAGCGGACTCTGCCGTCTTTTAATTTATGCACGAATGGAACAGAACCATCTACCAGCCTTGAATCACTGTCTTTTTGCCAGGAAAATGACACTATTTTTGCAACCGCTTTGATTGGTGTGTCTTCTACCTGAGGTGTTACTTCTTTGGGTTCAGGAACTGGTTCCGGCTCAGCTATTACTATCTTCTCTGCGGGAATTACTTTTTCAGGCTCATTACTGCAAGCACTCACAAAAATAAGAAGTAATAATATAATAAGCCACCTAAAATTTAATTTCATTTTCCCTCCAACACTACCTGCGCATAATGGTTGAAATATTTTCCTACCACTCGTTTAACATCATTAACGGAAACTTTCTTAATTTTAGGCAAATATTCATTCATCTCTGTAGCATCTTTTACTTGCTCCCAAAATAATAGCTGGTCTGCCACTTTTTGTGTATCTTCTATTTCCAATAAATGATCCCCTTCAATGAAATTTTGCGCTTCTTTCACTTCTTCTGCAGTAACTTTTTTCAAACTCTGAATTTCTTCTAACATAAGATCTTCTACCAAAGTAATATTCTTTTTATCAATGATAGCATATGCAGCAAAATAACCGAAGTTACTGTCAGCTAAAACTTGTGTTCCTACATCGTAGGCAAGGCCTCTCTTGCTGCGAATTTCCGTGAACATTTTCCCGCTCTGCCCCCGACCGAGAATACCATTTACTACATCTAAGGTATAAGAATCAGGATGCGAGCGTGAAACCGTCTTAAAGCCCAAAACTAAATGGGTGTTGAAAATCTTTTTCTTGACGCGAATACTTTTATTTTTAGACATTGCCGGTTCAGTTGGAAAGATATTCCTGCTTACTTTCCCTTTGCCGAACATAAAGTTCTTTTCAATTTCTTTTCTCCAGTTTGGAACATCCCCTACAATAGAAACCACCATATTATTTGGCATATAATATTTTTTGAAGAAAGTCTCTACTTTTTCTCGATTCAGAGCCTTAATTACTTTTTCATCTCCATAGGTAGGATACTTGCAAGGATGCTTTTCAAACAAATTCTGCTGCAGCAAAATCCATTGATGATATCTTGGCTCATCGTAGATCATAGCAATCTCTTTCAGCACCACATTTTTTTCTTTTTTGATATCCTCTTCGCGCAGCAAAGGATTTTGTAAAATATCTGCCAGTACGTCAGCAGCAATAGAGAAATGTTTCTTCAACACTTTCGCATAAAAACAAGTTTTTCCCGTAGAAGTATACGCATTAAAATCTCCGCCAATGCGTTCAATTTCATTAGAAATTTCTTTGTTGGTGGGCCTTTTTGACGTTCCTTCAAAAAGGATATGTTCTAGAAAATGGGAAATGCCTCGCTCATCATTTTTTTCGTGGCAGCTGCCTACCTTGATCATTGCTTCTACAACCACCGAATTTCCTTTTTTAGGATAATAAAGTACAGTTAATCCATTTGCTAAAACCGCTTTTTTCACCTAAAGAATGTTATTTTTATGATTTATAAGAGTTGCGGACGGTTAATCTGAACTGTGTTATCCTGAAATTATTTCCTCTCGATAAAAATCTTGCCATTCTCAGTACC
>JBBSWK010000187.1:0-2760 GCA_038046325.1 Nanobdellota archaeon
CAGTACAAAGTAAAACCGGATTACGCCAAGATCGGCCCGACCTATGGGAAATTATCTCCGCAGATCATCGCTAAACTAGCATTAGACAGCCCGCAGACGATTGTTAAACATTTACAGAAGGACGGTAAATATGCTTTTACTATTGACGGGCAGGCGGTGGAAATTACTAAGGATATGCTGGTCTTAGAACGTGATGCACCACACAATTATCAGTTGTCAGAGTTTAAGGATGTTACGGTGTTAGTAAATACTGAACGCACTGAAGAGCTGGAAGCAGAAGGATTTGCCAGAGAAGCGGCTAGGAATATTCAGGAATTGCGGAAGCAAGCGGGTATGCAGAAGACGGATAAAGTGACCTTATATCTGAAAACCAGCGCTGGGATGCAGAAAATGTTACTGCCGTTGAAAAACGAAATGCAGCTGAAGATCGGCGCGCATGTGTTTGATGTTGTTTTGTCTGAACCTCAAAGGAAGTATAAACATACTGGGAGCTTTAAAGTTAAGGATGAAGCATTTAGTGTGTATTTTGAGAAAAGTGTGGGTAAGTATTTTGTGTAGGATTTTTGAAGAGGTTTTGCAAAAATATGAACATAACCAAATCTAGTTATGATGGAGAAAGACTTTATGAATTAGTTCTTTCTAGAAATGATTTTGATGATTTATGCAGCGGGTGTCCTGACGGCGGTTTTATTTTTGGAAGGCATGCTGATGTTTATTTTCATATCTTTGATGGAATTAATTTTTCAGATGCATGGAGGCCTATGAGTGACGGTTATTTTTTTAATGTTGGAGTAAAAGCGCCGATTCCGCCTTCGAATGCGACACCGGAAGAATGGGATAGGTCTGCTCAAAAATTCTATGATAATTTAGAAAGAGCAATTAATGAAAGTGGCAGAATTCCTATCGAAGATGAAATGCTTTTATCTGGAGAACGAAAAATCATAAATTTAGGGTATGTAGTTATGATGGTAGAACTAGCACCACGAAGGTAGAGTAGAGCATTAAAAACACAAACCTTTTTATACTACACCTGTAGTACAACTGTATGACAATGGCAACAGCACAAGTACGACTACCAGAAGGACTTATGGAAGAAGTGGAGAGATTGGTGAATAAAGGCATCTACACCAGCAAATCAGATGTCATACGAGACGCTCTCCGAAAATTGATTCTGGAAAAACAAATAGGCTCCGTACCAAATACCGGAGATTCAGTTAAGGAGATCAGAGAGATTAGGAAGAGGCTCTCAGAAGGTTTTACCCTTAGGGATTTAGATGAAATCAATGCTTTAGGAAAATAAATTTTCAGGTTTGTCTACTTCTACATACTTCCTTGCTTTTTCTATGAGGAGTTTGTCTCTGGTTACCAGTACACAACCCAAGCGTTTTGATATTGCGATATGCATGCAATCAAAGAAGCTTAACTCAAAATCAAATTCAGATTCTAGCGCTCTTCCGAAGTTGTAATCTTCTTCCTTTGCCTTAACAAAACTAAACTTTGGTTCTTCTTCCAGGAATGATTGTTTTTCTTCAAATAGCCTATCGTCTCTAAGTTTGTGTTTTATTTCTTTCAATACAAAGCCAGAATAGACAATGTCATCTTCCGAGAACATAATTGTTTTAAGAAATTCTTCTGCTAATTTCCAATATGGTTCTCCTAGAGTAGCGTCACCTTCTCTTTTGAAAAGATTTAGCCAGATACAGCTATCTACATAATATCTTTTTACCACTTAAAGACCTGCTTAAGCATTCATTAATAAAGACTTCTTTCCTCTGAAATAACTCTCAGAAATGTTTATATATCTTCCAAGACTCTTTCTAAGCTATGAAAGTTCCTCTACCACAAATAACTTTGCGCTATAACGGCGTATTTGATTTTGATGCACTGTATGCTGAAGTGCACCAATGGGCTAAGAGAAACGGCTATATGTGGCATGAATCTTCTTTCAAGCATAAGGTTCCTGGCGCAGAAGGCGCAGAGCAAGAGATAGCTTGGCAGCTTACTACTAATGTGACCGAATTCATCAAATATGATATTATGTTTACCATTCATATGTGGGAAGTTAAAGACGTGGCTGTCGAAGGACACAAGAAACCGCTGATGAGGGCAAGACTATATATTATCATAAACAGCACTATCGAACATGATTGGCAGAAGAAGTTTGGTGGAAGCAAGTTTGCGCAGCTATTAGGCAAATGGTATTACAAATTGCCGCACATGAACCCTATCGAAACAGTCTACTTTGATCAGCTTTATTACCGAGTTTGGAATTTGCATGCCCAGATTAAAAAATACTTCGACATGCAGACCAAGAAACACCCCTTCAAAGGCTATTTAGCAGAAGGAGATTAGTTTTCTTTAGAGAACTTTGCCAAAAAATATCAATTATGCAAGGTTCTCTTTAGGCTTTGCGAAAAGGCCTCTTTCTTCATAAAAATTTTTAAAGTACCTGGCCTTATAGACAGTAATGGAAGCCGAAGAAATATACGTTGAGATGGGAGAAATGACCAAAGCTCATTCTCCTGATATTTTATGGACTGGCGGATTAGGGCCTTGCATAGCTATAGCAGTGTACGATCCTGTTACAAAAAGCGGCTACCTGATGCATGCTCTTCTTAATACCTCTCTTGAACCTCTTATAGAAGAGATAAAGAATGATTATCTGGATTTATCAAGGCTGCGCGTTTTTGTTATTGGTAACTCTTTATCTTTCTATAATGGAGCTGAGCAAAGAAAGTTTGATTTCGCTGAGAGAGCATA
>JBBSWK010000188.1:0-4961 GCA_038046325.1 Nanobdellota archaeon
TAGGAGTTGGGGAATCAGATGCAGATAACCGCGCAGATGAATCAGTGCAAAAAGCCCTCGACAATCCGCTTATCGATGTAGACATTTCGAACGCTACTGGCGCCTTAATCAATATTTCTGGTGGCGAGAATTTAACTTTGGATGAAGCACGCAGGATTGTTGAAACCGTTTCCAGCAGCCTTGATCCCAAGGCTAAGATCATCTGGGGAGCACAGATCTACAAAGACTTAGATAAAACCATTAGAACCATGGTGATAATAACCGGCGTCAGTTCAGAACAGATCTTTGGGGAAGAAAATACCTATTTCGGCCAGAAGAAAGAGGAATTAGAGTCTGAACTAGGGATAGATTTTATGGGATAAGCAAAACCCTATCAGCGGAGATATTTTTGGGTATGCTGGGAATAATGAAGATTCATTAAATACAGCAATAGAATGCATTTTGAAAATTCATAACTAGGTTTCCAAATTAGTTAAACTGAGCACGAAACCTTTATAAATCCAACCCCTGTTTTTCTGGCTATGGAAGTGCAGGACACTAAGGCGCAAAAAGTAAAAAGATTTATAAAAGAAGCCCTGCGTGTGCTTCGAATCACTAAAAAACCCTCTAAGGAAGAGTATAAAAGCATTGTCAAAGTGACCAGTTTAGGAATCGCGGTCATTGGAGCTTTAGGCTTCATTATCTTCCTGGGAAAACAGCTCTTATTTTAAGATGTCAACACAAATTTACGGACTAAGGACAGCAGCGAACAGAGAAGATCAGGTAGTAGACTATCTTATCTCAAAACTGCAGAAGCAGCCAAATCAAGGCATTCTTGCTGTTGTTAGGCCACATGGTATGCGAGGATACATTTTCGTAGAAGCAACTTCGAAAGGAGACGCGGAAGCTACCTTGCAAGGCGTTCCCTATGCACGCGGCTTACTGCCTCAGGAAATTCCTTATGCTGAAATTGAACACATGCTGGAGCAAGTCAAGATCGAGATGAACATCCACAAGAATGATATTGTCGAGATCATCTCCGGCCCCTTCAAACGCGAAAACGCTAAAGTCATCAGGATCAACAAGCAGAAAGAAGAAATTGTGGTCGAATTATTGGAAGCAGCGGTACCTATCCCTATTACTGTAAAGATGGATGCAGTTAAAGTAATTAGAAGGGAAGAAGGTGCTGCGGAAGAAAAAGAAGAGTAGAGTTCATGATTTACGTATTTTAGTTAAAAATCTTGAAAAATAAAAATTCATTCCTTCAGGACTTCGGTCATTATCTCATCAAGATTCTGAAAACAATGCCCCTTTCCTGCTTCTTCGAGATACTGTTTGACGAGCCCATAATTAAAAGGCTTAGCCCCTTTTACCTCATAACGAGCCAGAACTCTCAACAATCCAGAAATGTCAACGATGTCTTTTGGGCTGCTCCTGGTCAGTTTTGAAGCTACAATGCATTCAGGAGTTGCCACCCTTACTCTTGCTTCTTCATTATTGTAATGCAGATAAATATCTTCAGCTGTATCAAGACACTCTTCATAAAATTGTTCACCTAAACCAGAAAAATCCTGCGGGCCGATTTGATAATTTAAGACTACCGAAACAGGAGCGAAACTTCTTCCCGAATAGAGCAAATTAACTCGGCGAGGCTGCTTAGGCCTAACCGATAACGGCTGGTTTTCTAACTGCAACAGATTTAAAAAATGAACTAGGTCTCCTTCACTAGAGTGAGTAGTAATATCAAAGTCCTTGGTCTTTCTCAGTAAAAGCTCAGGAACATCAGGAGCAGTTATTTTTTCATATTTATTGAATGCTTCTATCACCCTGGCTTGGACCGCACCCCCGCCTACTAAAGCATAGTCAATTTCTTGAAATTCCAAACTTTCAGCTACTAATTGCAATAACTTAAAATATCCCCAGTCACTTAAAGTATAATTGCCTTTTACCATTTTTATTCAACTCTTTATTATAGCTGCAAGAAGCCATTTAGTTATAAACTTTTCTTTATTTTTAACTTAGAAGTAACGACAAACTACGCATCAACCATCTCAATCTCAATATTAAGCCCCTCAGGAATAGGCACTCTCATCACTAACCGCAAAGTCCGTTCATCAGCAGCTAAATCGATCATGCGCTTGTGAACTCGCATTTCATACCTTTCCCAGGTAGCTTTCCCTTCACCGCAGGGAGACTTTCTGGTAGCAATCTTCAATTTCTTAGTCGGCAAAGGAATAGGGCCATACAATTGTACTCCCGTTTTATCAGAAATCTCTTTGATGTCAGAACACACTTTATTCAAGCGGTCTATATCCGTACTGGCTAACTTGATTCTGGCTCGTTGGGTCATAGTGTTTTGCTACACAATAAACATAGCAGGTTTACCGTGCTTGATTTTGTTGATTTTGAAATTGAAAAGATGTTGAAATAAAAAACAAAATTACATCTGTTTCTTGACAACATCCATGCACATGCCAGCTGCTACGGTAACTCCGGAATCCCGGATAGCGAATCTGGACATCTGTGGAATGACACTGTGCTTTTCAATGACTAATGGCTGCATTGGTTTCAGCTTAACTACAGCTGCATCTCCATTGCGCAAGATGTCTTTGTTTTCAGTAACTTCTGCTCCAGTTGCAGGGTTGATCTTTTTAACGATCTCTACAAATTGGCAGGCAACTTGTGCAGTGTGAATGTGGAATACTGGAGTGTATCCAACAGTAACAACACTAGGGTGCTGCATGATAACTACTTGAGCAGTAAATTCAGTTGCCACCGTAGGCACATTGTCCGCATGTCCTAGAACGTCTCCGCGAGCGATGTCTTTCTTAGCGATGCCGCGCACGTTGAATCCGATGTTGTCGCCAGGCAATGCTTCAGGAACTACTTCGTGGTGCATTTCGATGGTCTTGACTTCTCCACCAATGCCTTTACCTTCTCGTCCAGGCACAACCATGACTTTGTCGCCGATCTTCATAACTCCAGTTTCTACTCTTCCTACTGGAACTACTCCGATACCAGTGATGTTATAGACATCCTGGATAGGCAATCGTAGAGGCAAGTTGGTCGGCTTTTGAGGAACTTCAAACTTGTTGATAGCATCAAGCAAGGTATCTCCAGTCCACCAAGACAGCTTATCAGATTTCTTGGTGATGTTTTCGCCGGGTAAGGAAGCAAGAGGCAAGAATCGGACCGTGTCGACCTTCCATCCTGCTTGAGCAGCATGTTTCTTGACTTCTTCAACTACTTCTTTGTAGCGTGATTCCTTGTGATCTACTCCAGAAATATCCATCTTGTTAACTGCGACGACCAATTGGCCGACAC
The DNA here is from genome assembly GCA_038046325.1 of Nanobdellota archaeon. Taxonomy (GTDB): domain Archaea; phylum Nanobdellota; class Nanobdellia; order Woesearchaeales; family GW2011-AR9; genus JACPIL01. Next base: position 3,304 of record JBBSWK010000188.1, read on the forward strand.
CGAAGATCTTACTTAATCTCAAGTGCTCGATAGTCTGAGCGTTAACTCCGTCGTTAGCTGCAACTACTAATACTGCGCAGTCAGCTTGAGAAGCGCCAGTGATCATGTTCTTGATGAAATCTCGGTGCCCGGGAGCGTCGATGATGGTGAAAGAATATTTTGGGGTTTCGAATCTTTTGTGGGATAAGTCGATGGTAACCCCTCTTTCCTGCTCTTCCTTAAGAGTATCCATAACGAACGCAAATTCGAAGCCTTTTTTTCCTAATTGTTCAGCTTTTTCCTTCAGCTTTCTCATACTCTGTTCGTCAACGTTACCAGAATCATAAAGCAATCGTCCGACAGTGGTCGATTTACCGTGGTCTACGTGACCGATGAATACAAGGTTGATGTGTTCTTTTGTTCTTGCCATAGTGATTTCCTCCGTTTTTTCTCGAGTATCTCGATAAATATAAACGTAAGCATTCTTTTTTAGGCTTATTTATAAAGATTTCGGTAGTAAATGAAATAAACTGATACAGTATATGTTTTTAGACGTTAAAGGTCAAAGTTCCTTCCCAGAAATTCTACTTTGTACTCCTGAGCAACAATTACTTCAACTTTCTTTTTGAATTCCTGCGGATCAACCATGGGCTGCTTTCACAGCCCCGTGAGCCAATTCATATAAAAAACTTTGGGCATCATGCTCTCGTAAATCTTTGTAATATCCGGCCCGAGTATAAAAGAAACGTTTTGCATACGAAAATTTCATTTCTTTTCTAATTATTTCAACAAGTTCATGTTTGACATACTCAAGGATTTCCTTATAGTCATTAAAAGAAGTAATTTTTTCTGCAAGTTCAAAAGTGTCCAATACTTTCCCGCTTCTAAAATATTCTGTATACAAAATCAAGAAACGCACGTTTTTATGAAACTTGTCCTTTTCATTCAGCAGAGTTGGAACTGCTTCATTAATAACATTCCAATAATCGGAGAAGGTTACTTTTAGTGGCTTTTGAGGGAGGATGTTTTTTGAGATACAACTTTTTGAAACGGAATGGTAAAAGAGAGAGTATAAGTCATTAAAGTCAATTACTGCGATTTTGACTTTTTTGTTATTAACTGTAAACTCCTTCTTGCTTCTAGAAATCACAAAAACATCGATATCATTGTATTTCTCTTTGTAGAGGAAAGAACCGCTGATGAAGCAACATTTAGCAGGAATCTGGTTTAAGAGTTCTTCCGCAAGCTTGATTCGTTCTTGGAGGATTGCTTGATTTTGTGGGTTGTAGATTATCATGTGTTACTCAAAATATATAATATTTATAAATTTTGCCTAAAAAGTGATTAGAATATAGGAAGAGTAATAGAGTAAAGCGGTTATGTCACTGAACAGTAATAAAGATAGAAAGATTTAAATAAAACAAGCATTTTTAGAAGATCATAAAAAGATGGTGAGCAAAACACCAAAAAAGAAGGAGATACAAAATGACTGAAGATAAAAATATTACAACTAGAATAATGCTAGATCTTATTTCAAGATACGAAGCCCGTGTTGGTTCAGAAGAAGGCGAACATCTTGAAAGAGAAATTTGCGATACTGCTAGGTCACTAGGATATATTGAAGGCATTATTATTTACGGTAGTAACGGAGCATATGTGCCTATTGTCGAAAATGATAA
>JBBSWK010000189.1:0-1555 GCA_038046325.1 Nanobdellota archaeon
AGATAAGTCCTGGATCAATAACTCCTAAACGAAGATCCATCAAACCGCCATCAACGGGATACCCTTCCTTATCATACAGTTCAGGAGTAACAATTTTTGCGGCAGCTGCCTCTACCATCATCTTTGGTGAAATAACCCCAAAAGAGATGCTTTCGATTTTTTTGTGGACTTCTGGATTCATTTTTGGCCTTTGTTGGTTATTTTTATTTATTGGTTATCAGTATTTGCTTTTCAAGTGCAACTGAGGATAAATACCTAAAGTTCTGATTTCGTCTAACAGCAACTTGAAGGCGTAGCTTATCTCTACATATGACATTTCTGAGTTCTCGCCGTAGAGCGGAGATACTGCCCGTCCTTTTCGGGCATCGTAGAAACCCATCAATCCTGATTTTTCACAAACAGGAATAACAACTTTATCGGAATCGAACCGTTCTTTCAACAGAAGGCTAGCACCGTGGGCAATAAAGGTGTCCTTCTCCATCTCTCCCAGTCGTAAGCCGCCCTCTTTAGCTTTACCTTCAGTAGGCTGCCTGGTTAATAGTTGGATTGGCCCGCGAGCGCGAGCTTGCATCTTGTTGGCAACCATGTGACGCAAGCGCAGGTAGTACATGTTTCCAACGAAGATTCTGGCCAGCATTCTCTTTCCAGTTCTTCCATCATAAAATACTTCCGTTCCATCTTCAGTGAAACCTAATCCTAATAATTGCTTTCGCAGATCCTCTTCTTTTTCTGCTTCAAATAAGGTGCCATCAACATAACGGCCGGCCAATGCGCCAACTTTTCCGCCAACCAATTCTACTAAATGAGAGACCGTCATTCTTGAAGAAACCCCATGTGGAGTGAAGATTAAATCGGGAGTAATCCCACTTTCTGAAAAAGGAAGGTCTTGTGGAGGCACTAAGATACCAACTACTCCTTTCTGCCCGTGCCGGCTGGTGAACTTATCTCCAATCTCTGGAACGCGCTCGTCGCGCAGGCGAACTTGTACTAATTTATTCCCTTCTTCGTTCTCAGTAAGTACAACAAAATCAGCAACTCCTTTTTCCCCATGCTTTAAATTGATGGAACTTTCACGCCGAGTTGCAGCGGCTAAATTGTATTCGTCCATGCTGCTCAAGAATCGCGGCGGACTGGTTTTACCGATAACTACGTCTCCTTCTTCTACTTTCGCTTCAGGATACAAGATCCCGTCGCTTTCCAAGAAGCGGTAATCATGTTCGCTACGATACCCTTTTACATCTTTATCAGGGGAGGAAATTTCGTCGATTAAGCCTCCCGAGTAGCGTAGCTCTTGTGCTTCTACTGGCCTGAAATAGGTGCTCCGTGATAATCCGCGTTCGACGGAAGCTTTGCCTAAGATAACTCCATCTTCCATGTTGTATCCATCATAGCTCATGACCGCGACAATCATGTTCTGTCCTGAAGGATGCTGGCCGTATTCAGTGATATTATGGATTTTGGTTTTAACGAGAGGAAATTGAGGGTAGTGTAACAAGTTAGAATCCATATCCATCCGTAAATGGAAGTTGGCAGCGTAAAATCCTAGCGCTTGCTT
>JBBSWK010000190.1:0-3185 GCA_038046325.1 Nanobdellota archaeon
CCTTTATTCTGCTCATGTACAAAGCGATCAAAGACGGAATAAAGATGCGCACCAGATTCGGAGAGCATTTTTTCAGGATAAAATGAATCAGAAACCAAAATTACTCCTCGTAGCAGACACCTATTATCCAAAAGTAGATGGAACTTTAAAGTTCATTGAAGAATTCCTGAAACGTTCTCAAGATGCTTTCGAAATCTCCTTGTTAGTTCCTGATTATGGAACCCATAAAGGAAAAAAAGTAACCTACCTTGACGTATCAAAAATGTGGAAAGTCTCCGGCTACGCCAATCTACAATTCTGCCCTTCTAACTTCAAAAAGATGAAAACTGCTATCAAGGAAGCAGACCTGATTTTCATCCAAGGCCCTGCTTTAATCAGCTATCTCAGCATTCATTACGCACGAAAATACGATAAGAAGATCTTTTTTTATACGCATACCTTAACCTGGGAATTGTTTGAAAAATTCTTTCCTCTCTTTAACAAACCGATTTCTTACTTCATCAAAAAATTATCCATCTCTCTCTACAATCGCTGTGACCAAATTTTAGTTCCTTACCACGAACTGAAAGAGCATCTGCAGCAGCAAGGAGTACGAACTGAAATCACTACTGCCAGATTAGGCGTAGATATTGATACTTTTAATCCCACTGCCGAAAAGCGAGCCAGCAAAGAAAAAGTACATCTCAACCCAGAAAAAAAAGTCATCGGCTATGTAGGAAGGATTTCCAAAGAGAAAAATACTGACCTGCTCCTGGAAGCCTTCCAGAAAATCGAAGATCAGGATAACATCACCTTGCTGATGGTAGGTGACGGCCCGGAAAAACAGACCAGAGAATTAAAACAGCTAAAAAACTGCAAAGTGACTGGGTTTGTTTACAATGTACAGGATTATCTGAAAGCCATGGATGTATTTGTAATGCCCAGCCTGACCGAAACCACTTCCCTTGCAACTCTCGAAGCAATGTCTACCGGCTTACCAGTTATTGCAACCAGAGTAGGATTCATCAAAAGTTATATCATCAAGAATCACAACGGCTTATTTTTTCCAAGGAATAGCGCTACCATGCTCTCGGTAAAGATTTCTAAACTGTTAAAAGACCGGGAATATCGCGAACGTCTCGGCCAGAACGCCCGCAAAACTGTTGCTTATGGGTTTTCCTGGGAGCGATCGATAAATAGGATTAAGAGGATTTTGCTGAAGCAGTATTATCATTGAGATATCAAAAACATTTTTCTAAAACAAGCACTTATTTATTCTTTTCATAGCCGTGATATTCTAACACTACAACATATACATATATATAGCATCAGCAAAATCTTTAAAAACAATCCCGAAAAATTCTTGAGCATGGTGGAAAACTATGCATTCGACGAAGACGAAAACAGCACTGAAAAACTTCTCGAAGAAAGTCTTGAATCATCCGAAGAAGGATTCCTGAAAGGATATTCAAACCAAGAAGAAGTTGGCGAATGTGCTGAATGCGGCTCCGCCGTCAATGAAGAAAACAGAGTGGAAAAAGAGGTTGATGGAGAAACACTGAGCTTCTGCTCCAAATCATGCGCAGCAGAATTTGAGGAAAATTTGTAAAGCTTTTACTTTTGCAAGGCTTTTTCGATTTTACCCATTGTCCAGGTGTTCAGTAGATGCTTCTGTTCTACCCATCCCCGCCTAGCCATATTTACACCAAGAAAATAGTATGGCAGATGGGAAACATCATGTGCATCTGTGCTGAGTGCAAACTTGCATCCTCTATCTAAACCGGCCTTGACCATCTCGCCAGGTAGATCCATCCTCCTAGGAGAGCTGTTGATCTCCAGAAAAACATGGTGCTGTTTGGCAGTTTCGAACACTTTATCTAAATTCAAGGCCAATGGCTCACGTTCCTGCAATACTCTGTCTAGAGGATGCCCCAGAATATTTACAGGGTAATTGCTCAAAGCATCACCCACTCGTTTAGTCATTTCTTTCTCTTTCATATTAATGGCGACATGCACCGATGCAACCACCACGTCCAACTTGCGCAATTTTGCAGCTGACAACGGCAAACTTCCATCCTTAAGAATATCTATCTCCACCCCGCAGAAAACTTTAATGCCGACCTTCTTCTGCACCTGCTCAATCTCTTTCAGATATTTTCCTAATCTCTTCTCCGTCAAGGGATTAGTGATGCCTATATTCCCAAAGTGATCATTAAAGGAAATAAATTTCAGGCCTAACTCTTCTGACTTCTTAGCCATTTCCAGATGCGAATTATTTCCATCACTCCAAGTAGTATGATTGTGAAATACTCCCTTAATATCTTTTGTAGTAATTAATTCCGGAAGTTTGCCTTCCCTTGCTGCTTCAATCTCTCCTTTATTCTCCCGCAGCTCCGGCTCAATAAAACGCAATCCTAACTTGTGGTAAATTTCTTCCTGCGTTTTCCCCGCAACCCATTTGTTCCCTTTCAAGGTGGTTAATCCATACTCATTCAAGGTCCAGCCTTTTTTGAGCGCCAATTTGCGCAGTTCTACATTATGTTCCTTGCTGCCGATAAAATACAATAAAGCTGCGCCATACTGCTTCTCAGACACTACTCGTAAATCTATCTGCATTCCATTGCTCAGACGTACCGAGCTTTTTGTTTCGCCTTTGGCTAATACTTCTTTCACCTCATCCATAGATGTAAACACATTCATTACTTTCTCCGGCTGGGAAGAGACAGCGAGAAAATCTAAATCGCCTACTGTTTCCCTCCCTCTTCGATACGAACCAGCAATCTCTACACTTTTCACAAAATCGTATCCCTTCAATGTTTTTGTTACCATCTCTACTATCGGCATAGCATGAATATAGAGAAACCGCGAAGGCCGTTTCTTCAGCAATTCGATCCCATGCAGCAATGTTTCTTCCGTCTTCTCGCCGAACCCTTCCAGTTCGCGGACCTTATGCTGCTTCAATACTTTTTCCAAATCTGTAACATCTTTCACGCCTAACTTCTTATACAAAACCTTGATTTTTTTAGGTCCAAGAGAAGGAATCTCATTCAAGCCCTCTACATCGACTTTAACCTCTCTCTTTAACTTCTCATAATACTTCAGCTTGCCCGTTTCAATGATTTCTGCTATTTTTTCCGCAATATGCTTTCCCACTCCAGGGATTTCTTCCAGCTCATTGCGCTCATAAATATCTTCGATGTCCTCTG
>JBBSWK010000191.1:0-1457 GCA_038046325.1 Nanobdellota archaeon
CATTGATACGTATGTTGATTGGCATGCAGCAGAAAAATTACTGGAGGAAAGAAAGCTCAAGCAAGAAAAACAAGCTCATCACGTTCAAGAATCGCTTTCCATTGCCGGAAAGCAGATTGGTGATAGACATCCTACCTTTATTATAGCGGAAATTGGAGTCAATCATAATGGAGATATGAATTTAGCGCGGAAATTAATTGATTTAGCAGTCGAAGCTGGTGCAGACGCGGTAAAGTTTCAGAATTTTAATCCAAAAACAGGAACGAGTAAGTTTACGCCAAAAGTTTCATATCAGAAAGAAAATGATGGTCCAGAAGGAACATATCAAACCATGCTGGAGCGATTGAAAATTACAGAAGAGCAAACCAAGATGTTAGCTCAATATGCTACGGAAAGGGGAGTTATTTTTCTTTCCACTGCTTCGGATGCGGAAAGTTTAGAAGTATTAAAAAAAGTTGACCCTCCGGCCTATAAAATTGGTTCTCCGCATATCACTAATTTACCTTTGTTGAAAGATACTGCCAGGTGCGGGAAACCGATGATTATTGCTACAGGCATGGCCAGTTACGAAGAGATAGATGAGGCAATTCAAATTTGTAAGGAAGTAGGAAATGAGCAAATCATTCTACTCCATGCAGTATCAGACTATCCCACGCGTTTTCCTGATGCAAACTTGAAGGTCATTACTCATTTGCGTGAACGATATCCGACGCTTACTATTGGTTATTCAGATCATACTTCGGGTATTGAGGCTTCTACGGTTGCAGTCGGCTTAGGAGCGCGAGTACTGGAACGGCATTTTACTTTAGATAAAAATTTACCTGGGCCTGATCACAAGGCATCTTTACTGCCAGAGGAGCTTGCCGCTTTAGTGAGCGCAGTACGAAATATTGAGCAGGCGTTAGGAGATGGAGTGAAGCGGCGAACTGCACGTGAAGAAGAAGTGGCGAGAATTGCCCGACGGAGCGTGGTGGCGCATGTTGATATCCCTGCTGGAACTATACTTACCGCAGAGATGCTAAGGATGAAAAAACCAGAAACCGGCATTAAACCAAAATATTATTGGAATGTACTGGGAAAGAAAGTAACAAGAGATATTGAAGCAGATCGAGCTTTACAGTGGGCAGATATTGAAGGCGGAGAGTCTAATAAGACATGACAATTAGAAAAAAGACATGATTAGAAAATCAACAGGAGGAAGTTGGTCACGCGGTGACTAAGCTTACGTAGTAAGCGCAGTCGCCCTAATGATCAAACTTTTAGAAGTTTGTGGGTAAACGGAAAATTGCAGTAGTTACCGTAAGCAGGGCGGAGTATGGAATTCTTAAGAATCTACTCCGCAAAATACATAATAGTCCAGAGTTAGAATTGCAGTTGCTGGTGACTGGTTCGCACCTGATGGAAGGAATGGGGAATACAATTCAAGATATTATTGATGATGGGTTTCCCATTGCCGC
>JBBSWK010000192.1:0-3458 GCA_038046325.1 Nanobdellota archaeon
GGTTACCTATAGAATACAAATAGATGATAATATTCTCTTCAACAATCTAGAAGTAAATGTCGGCGGCATTACTAATACTACTTTTAACAACGTGACTTATACTCTGATCACAGAATTAAGCGTAGATACATCCTATTTCTGGAGAGTTCTTGCTAATGATAGCCTGAATGATGGCAGTATATCGGAAACCCGCAACTTTACAGTACAATCATATCTCGCCGTTAATGTCACTGCTGAGGCTGCTGCTTTCGGCACTTTGCCTACTGGAGCAAATGTCAGCACTCCTAATAATGCCTCCTCATTACGCGCTGAAAATATAGGAAACATTATCGCCAATGTCACCGTTACCGGAACCAACTTATTTAACTTCAACAGCTTCCCGTCAAGCTTTTACCGATTCAAAATAAGGGCTAATGAAAGCGGCGCATTTAACACCACCGCTTCGGCCACGGAATGGAATCAGACCAACACTACCCTCAACGCTAACATCTTCCATGTCATCAACCTAGACTGGCACGATGTCAGCAATGATTTCCTGACCGATTTAAATATCTCCGTGCCGTTAAACGAATCAGCAGGAAGCAAAATCTCAACAATAACCTTCACTATAACCGGTTAATGAACATGATAAAAATGAAACCAAAAATAATAATGTGGATATTGATTTTTTTGGTAGCCATCCAGTTAGCAAGCGCTATCGGCATCAGGCCGGCAAGAACCAATATTGCAGTTGATGATCATAACGAAGACAATATCAAGATTGATGGAAGATTATGGGTAGTGAACAATAATCAGCGAGAACTTGCCATCAACATCTATGTTGAAGGGGAGATGGCGGAATTTGTAAAATTAAAGACACCAGAAAAAAAGCTAAGTTTCCGTCCCGAAGATGAGGCTAAAGAAGTCGAATTTGAAGTCAGCTTCAAAAAAGATAAAATTCCCCCGGGAACTTCTACCGCCAACATCGTCATCGAAGAGCGCTTTGAGGGATCGTCCCCTAATACCATTTCTTCTAAACTGGTCTTAAAACACAAGATCAACATCATCGGCCCTTATCCTGATCTCTATATCGAAGGAGTAATAAACTTCCATGAAAAGAACGATAGGATAGAATTAGTGGCAGAAGTAAAAAATCTTGGAAAAAAAGATATCAAAGAAGTGCAGACTACATTTTATGTCAACGACAAAGAACAGAAAGAGCATGAATTAGAAACTCCTACGGCAAGCCTTGGAACGAAAGAAACAACCTTACTCACTACCACCATAGAAAAGGACCATTTTGAAAATTCAGGGCAATACGAAGTCTCTGCCATCACCAAGTACGACGACCAAACTTTAGAATTATACAAGACTTTGCTCATCGGAAAGCCCGAGGTAGACATCACTTACTTCGATCGATACCTCATTGCGCATAAAGTAAACCAATACACTGTAGACTTGCTCAACAGGTGGAACCAGCAGATACGCAATGTCTATGTTGATGTAGAAGTATTCAAAGATGACAGCAAGGTTGATTCCTTCAGAACCCGTTCCGTAGATATTGAGGCAGAAATGATGCAGAGAGTTTCCGATTACCTTGACGCCAAAGATAAAGGACCTGGAGAATACACTTTTGAGATGACGGTGCATTTCTGGAGTTTAGTAAGCATGGATGAAAAATAATTCACTTTTCAAACTGATTTAGTCACTGAAGAAGATGCTCAAAAACTTAATCTCGCTGCGCCTAGCCTAACAGGAGCAGCAGTAGGATATAGTGGAGAAGCTTTTTCCACCATTGCACCGTGGATATTAATAGGAATATTGTTGGGAATAATAGGTTTCTACGTTGCTTGGAGATATGTGAATAGGGATAAGTATGAGTAAGTTTAGAGTAGAAATTGAGAATAGAGAAGACCCCTCCAAACACGAGCAATTCAAAACAAAGTACTGGTAAATATCTTCTTAAAAAATCCAGTTTGCGGTTTTTCTTCATGAAGTTCTTTAATCAATTCTTTTTGTTTCTTATTGAGTTTAGTAGGAACTACGACGTGTAGCATAACCATTTGGTCGCCTTTTACAGAATCGTGCAGGGAAGGCATTCCTTTTCCGCGCATGCGCAGGATGGTTTCTGTCTGCGTCCCAGGAGGGATAGTTAATTTTGCTTTTCCGTCGATGGTCGGCACCTCTATTTCATCACCTAAAACTGCCTGTGAAAAAGAAATAGGAACAGTCAAGTGAAGATCCTTGCCTTTTCGTTGAAATAAGTCATGAGCTTCTATATGGATTTGTATGTAAAAATCTCCTGCTGGACCGCTGTTTTCACCGATTTCTCCCTCTCCAGGAATGCGCAGCCTCATCTCGTCCTCGATTCCTGCAGGAATAGATACTTCAAGTTCCTTTTTCCTTCTGATCACTCCTTCACCGCCACATTCCTTACAAGAATCCTGAGGAAGTTCCCCTTTCCCATGACAATAAGGACAGGGTCCAGTCTGTTGGAACAAGCCAAAAGGGGTGCGTTGGGTTTTTTTCATGTAGCCTGAGCCATGACAATGGTGGCAGGATTCAAATTGGTGTGCTCCTCTACCCTGGCATTCTGAACACCGCTCCAATTTGTTTAAAGAAACATTCTTAGTAGTTCCTGAATACGCTTCTTCCAGCGTTATCTCTGTTTCATACAATAAGTCTGCTCCTCGCCGCACTCTTGGTCTTCCACCTCTGCTTCCGCTAAAAAGGTGATCAAAAATGTCGTCAAAATCGCCAAACATGCCTGACCTGAACTGGGACATGATGTCGGAATAATCAAACCCTTGCTGGAATCCAGCTCCGCCAGCTCCAGCGCCTCCGGAAAAAGCCGCGCTGCCAAACTGGTCATACTGCTGTCTTTTTTTATCGTCGCCTAAAACAGAAACAGCTTCATTGATCTCTTTAAACTTCTCTTCATGTTCCTTCTTCTTCTCTTCCGGAGCGCGATCAGGATGATACTGCATCGCTAATTTCTTGAATGCTTTCTTTATTTCTTCCTTGCTGGCATTTTTTGACACGCCCAGGATTTGGTAATAATCTTTATTGGCCATGCTGCACCATCGGAGAATTTTTTTCTATTGCCTTCTTCATTTCTTCTGCAAGTTGGTTTGGATTGAATGAAAGTTTGGAGAATATTTTTTGTTCTTGTGATGTGATCAATCGTTCGTAGCCATCCCAAGCTTCTTCGCTGCGGGGATATCTTTTTTTCAAGTAGGTCAGACGCTCTCCTAAAAGAACTATTTTTTCTCTCAAAACACGCCAGTCAGCATAATGAACTACTAATTCTTCCCAGGTAGGATTTTGGTTGCGAGGGCTGCTGACATCTCGCAAAGCAAGAGCCAATTCAGGATATTTGTCCTTGAATATGAGGTAAGCCAGTTCTCCCTCATAGTGGTTTTTATATTTCTCCTGCATCTCTTTCCAAAAGGTAGCCTGCTCTTCTGTCACCACAGCAT
>JBBSWK010000193.1:0-1242 GCA_038046325.1 Nanobdellota archaeon
CGCAGGAAAAAGCTGGTTTGTGGTCAAGAATGGCCCAATTCTTTAAGAATTTGTTTTCATAAGATAATTTTTATTGTTCTTTACTAAAGTTGCCTTCAATAGCATTAACTTCTTGAAACCCCATCTTCATTTCTGCAGTAGGAATCTTCACTGGTAATGACTGCTTCATATTCTCTGTAAGTGGGATGCAGATGTAATTCGCTAAAGATTTTTCCGATTCGATTGACTTCCTCGATGGCCATGAAGAAACAAGTTTAACAAATACTATATATTATTTTCTGCAATTAAAAAAAATAAAAAAGAAGGATATTAATATCCTCGGCAATTGGTACAATAATATCTGTTAGCGTTTTCAACCACGATCCTTTCGTTGCAGCCTTTACAGCAACGCTGGATTTTAAACTTTTTAACCTCTTGAAAAATGTGTTGTTTCAGTCTAATCACCTTCTTTTTTTGGAAGAAATCAAGGAACACACCTTAACTTCTTTTGTTAGAAACATCTATTTATTTAAAAGGAAATGAAATAAAGTATATAAATGTTTGGATTGCTGTCGACGAGAAAAAGTTAAATTTTATGGTATTTAGGTGCTATCGCTTAAAACTTCCACATAAACAATACTCCAAACAACACCAATCCGCTCCAAACTATTTTGTTCCAGTAAAATACTTTTCTTCCGTCTAATGGCCCGAAGGGGATCAAGTTAAAGATCCCTAACCAGATATTGATACTGAAGCCGGTAGCAAAGATATTAGACCATTGCGGCAGAAGGTAGAGCAGTCCCAAAAACAACATAGCCAATACATAATTGGTTGCCGGACCGGCAGCGCTGATTAAGCCGTTCTCTTTCCTTGTAATCATGCCGGAAATCATCACTGCGCCGGGAGCAGCGAAAATAAATCCGATGAATACCGCTAATCCCACTGCTAAGTACAATAGTTGGTCCCACGCCCGGAATTCTGCCGCGCAGCCGTAATGCTGGGCTACAAATTTATGCGCTAATTCATGCAGCAAAAAACCAATTCCGGCGGTAAACATGGAAATAAAGAAGATGCTGATAAAATGTAACGAAAATATTTTCTGGATATCCCCGCCTAAAACACTTGCTCCGGCATAAATGAAAGTAAACGCCAACGATAACGCCAGCCAGGCCTTCAGAATATCAACTATTTCCATCCTGGAGGTCTTTATCTTTCGGATTTCTATAGCTTTATGCATCGTCTTGTATTTCTTTCTCTTTTTGT
>JBBSWK010000194.1:0-3279 GCA_038046325.1 Nanobdellota archaeon
TAGCTTGCTTATTGAGGATAGGGATGTGATGAAAAAGCTTCAGCCATCCTTTCAGCGGATATTTTACTTTTTCCACAAAATTAGTAAGCCCGAGCTTTTCTTCTAAAAATCGGACTTCATCCTCTCCTCGGCTGCGTAAAGAACCTATGTCAACTTCTATTAAAGCTAAGATGTCTGGTTTTAATTTGTGAAGAGCAGCCACCATTCTTCTTTCAAGATTTCTTGGCGGAAAAAAGATTTTCCAGAACTGCAGATACTGATACCATATTCCTTCCATTCCCTCGCAATATTCGATATTGTAAGTAATGAGTTTGACCATCTGGATCTAGTAAATGAAGAAAGTTTATAATGGTTGTTGAGTACCTATAGGAAGTTACCGTTACTATGACCAGAGAAAATTTTAAGGAAATTCGAAAATTATTCGCAAAAGCGCACTATGCAGGTCGGAAAAACTTGGTTTACCTCAGAGAGGATATAGGTAATATAATACAAAATAACATTACTTCGGAGAAAAAAATTGAAGGCTTATTAGACCAGCTTCTTGATTGCCTCTATCTTGGGATAGGCGAAGAAGAATTTAAGAAACTGAATCGTTATTATACAACGATCAATAAAGATCATGCTACTTTTTACCAGAGATCTTATCAAGATATCGTAGAAGAAATATAAAATTTTTACTAATGAAAAGAGTTGGAATTCTATTTTAGAATTCCATACCCAATCAATCTAAACCTATCTCCTACTCTTCGAGAAATGGTAATTCTATTTCCGGGATTGGCGCAGATTGGTTTTTTCAAGGCGCAGAGAGTATTCTTTTTGGAAGGATCGACCACTACGCCGACGGTAGCAGCAGAGTTGCAGTTCAACATTAAGATTTCACCTTTAGCGAGAGGTTTTACTTCTGTCTCTTCTTTAGTGCCGACCACTCTCTCTAAGAGAAATGTTTCCAGATTAACCTGATAATGAACAGCAGGAATTTTTCCGGGCAAACCTACTACCGAACCGGTCAAGGAATCGGATTTCACCACTGAAGGATCTAGGGTAGTGCGAAGAGCCATGCTCCCGCCGGGCAGGATTTCTTCCACCGGCTGTCCGCCGGAAAATATTTGGATAATGGTTGATTTGAGAGATTTGGCAATTTTCTTATTTTTCTCCTCCACCATATAGCCAGGGCAGATCTCAATGGCATCCCCTACTTTAAATTTTCCCTGCTTGACGGTGCCTCCTAAAACGCCGCCAACCAATGTTTCTGGCCTTGCACCTGGTTTGTTGATATCAAAAGATCGCGCTACCAGCATGATAGGATCTTTTTCCACTTCCCGCGGGGGAGTAAGGATATGATCCTGAATTGCTTTCAACAAAATATCAATGTTGACGTTAGCTCTGGCAGAGATAGGGATGATCGGAGCATCTTTGTACTCGGTAGAGGATAAAAATTCCTTTATTTCTTGATGGTTGGCAAGAGCTTCTTCATAAGAAACTAAATCGATCTTGTTCTGCACCACAATGATTTTTTTTATTCCGCTGATGTGCAGCGCCATCAGATGCTCCTTGGTTTGCGGCTGAGGGCATTTTTCATTCGCGGCAACTAAGAGCAACGCGCCGTCAACAATAGCTGCGCCGGATAACATGGTAGCCATCAGAGATTCATGCCCAGGAGCGTCCACGAGAGATATTTTCCGTTGGAAGGAAACTTCATTATTGCATTTTGGGCATTTCTTTTTAGTGGTGTAATAGTTGCAATGCTCACAAAGGTAAATCGAAAAATCGGCATAGCCTAAGCGAATAGTAATTCCTCGCTTTAACTCTTCAGAGTGCGTATCAGTCCACTTGCTGCTCAGCCGTTCGGTAAGAGTCGTTTTTCCGTGATCTACATGGCCGACTAAAGCAATGTTTAATTCCGGTTGAATCGTTTCTGAGCGTGATTCTGAATGAGGAGAAGTTTGAAGTTCCTTTTTCTCTTCTTTTTTCTCTTTTTTAGGTTTAGACGTTTTAGGAACTTTCTTAGTCTCTTCACTAGGAACTGGGCTGGTATCTGCTGTAGCTTTTTTTCGAAGAGCCATTATTATCTAGAACCGCAGTTTATTTATAAACGTTTAGGGGGGCGTTTAGTTTCTGTGAAGTATTATTTTTGAATCTCTTCTTTGGTAAGCCCCTATTGATTTCTTTGCTGGAAACTTCTCTACAGAACTTTTGCTCAAAAGGCAATACTATTCTCTCCCACAAAGTAAAGGTATTTGCATGTTGAGCATACGCATGCCACCCTTCCATAAAATCGTATATTTTATCATAATCTACTTTCTTTTTAGTGTGTAAAAGACAAAGATCATCTTTTTTCCTGAAGAACTTGCGCAGATTCTTCTTCTTGATCAGCTGGTGATGAGGAAATATTTTGAAGCCAAGAAATTCTACGCCACGATAAATAGAAATAATCTTTGATTTGTCTGGATGTAATGTTAAAGCCAGATTTTCAGAAAGAAATTGATTAATTTTATCTTTATAATCCTGAAGCGTATCTTTTGAAGTGTGGACTATCGCGAAATCATCAACGTATCTAATATAATATTTTGCTTTCAGTTCTTTTTTCACAAATTGATCTAATTCATTGAGATAGACATTGGCAAAGAACTGCGAGGTAAGGTTGCCGAGCGGCATTCCTTTACCTGGTGCAGTTGAATAATTAGATAAAATTTTCTTCACTAACCAAATTATTCTATGGTCTTTTATTTTTCTTTTTAAGATGGAGAGTAAAATCAAGTGATCAACATTATCAAAATATTTCCTAACATCTGCCTTTAGAATATATATAGACTTGGCATAATTGCGAGAAACAATTTTTGCGAAATGCTCAAAACGCTGAATAGCTTTCAGTGTTCCTTTCGTCTTTCTGTTGGCATACGAATCGTAGATAAAGCTTTTTTCGAATAGCGGTTCAATAATATTGCATAAGGCATGATGAATTATCCTATCTCTAAAGTGAGATTTGCTTATTTTCCTCGTCTTTGGATCTCGGAGAATAAAAGTTTGTAACGGTTTAGGCTTATAGCAATGAAGAATAAGTTCTGTTCTCAGCTGCTGAAGATTATTCTTTAGATTTTGTTTAAACTCAAGAACGTATGGCTTGAGCGTTTTCCCTTTGCACGCTTTTCGATACGCTAGTACTAGGTTAGGATAGCTGCACAACTCTTTCCATAAATCCCGATATACGACCATGTGAGAAAAATGTTGAGAAAGAGTCTCAGCAAGCTGGGCTATTCCACGAACGCGGTTGTGATTGTT
>JBBSWK010000195.1:0-1923 GCA_038046325.1 Nanobdellota archaeon
GACAATATTTAGTAGTTATCAAATTAAAAGATGCCAACACCGAGTATGTAGATACCAGCTTATTTTTGCAAGTATTATTTACACCTAGTATTTTCATTCCACCTGCAACCGCAATTATTCCTATCAATCCTATGAAGGATACTAACCCTGAAATAAACGCTATCGATTATGATAATGATATCGTAGAAACTGAAAATGTGCAGTTTACTGTATCTGCTAAAGATAAAGAAAATGATAAGCTGAAATTTGCAATTGAAGAATGTACTGCTTCCGTGGGCGGCTTCTGTTTCATCTGGGGATCAGTGCAAGAAGCAAGTGTAAGCTTCAATGAGAATACCGGCGCATTCAGCTGGATTCCGGGCTATGAATATGTGCAGCATTCTATACCCTCCTTAACTAAGAAGGCATTATTCAGATTCAAGGCTATCGAAGTTAATGATAACTCTAAAACCTCAAAATGGGCTTTTGTAAGTGTCACTGTGCATGATGTCAACAGGGATCCACAACTCGATCCTCTCGATCCTAAGCATATCAAGCAGGGAGAAGATACTTCTTTTATCGTCCATGCCACTGATGCAGATCAGGATGCGCTCAACTACAGCATCTTCAGCACTAATCTGCCTAAACAATCCTATACTTTTGATAAAGATACGCAACAATTCACCTTCACCCATGGATTTACTTCTGACGGAGTATATACTACTGTATTTCAGGTAGAAGATAATTTCGGAGGAAAAGATTATGCCGTTTCATATATTGTCATTACTCCTGCGCCTAAAGAAAACACCCAATGCAGTGATGGAAAAGATAATGATGGCGACGGAAAAATCGATTATGGAAATGATCTTAACACTAATGACCCAGGATGTTCAAGCTTAGACGATAATGATGAAAGCGATGAACCTCTGGTAACTCAGTGTAATGATGGAAAGGACAACGACAGAGATGGATTGATAGATTTTGGAAGAGAACCAAAATTCAATGATCCTGGTTGTAAAGACAAAAATGATAATGACGAGTCTGACGATAAGCCGGTAGAAACACAATGCAACGATCATAAAGATAATGATGGGGATGGGTTAATCGATTATGGAAATGATCCCAGAGTTAACGATCCAGGCTGTAAGAGTAAAGATGACAACGATGAAACTGACGAACCCGTACTTGTCACGCAGTGCGATGATGGCATTGATAATGACGGCGATGGAAAGAAGGACCATCCTACCGATCCAGGGTGCTCAAATAAGGACGACGATAATGAAAGTGATGATCCAATAGATGAACCTCAATGTAACGATGGGAAGGATAACGATAATGATGAATTTGTAGATTTACATGATCCTGGTTGCTCAAATAAAGATGATAACAATGAAGCAGATGATCCAGTAAAGCCGCAGTGTGATGATGGAAAGGATAATGACAATGATGGTGCAGTAGATCTGCATGACCCAGGATGCGAAAATCCTGAAGATGATGACGAAAGCAATAGTGATGAAACACCTACACCTCAACCAAAACCAACATCATATACCAATATCAAGTTCAAGTCCGTCTTTGTAGAAGAGAAGGTTTACTCTGGAGAAATCATGGAAGTACATGTCCATATCTTCAACAACGGCAAAACTAATCTTGAGGATGTCGAACTCCAAGCCACTATATATGATATAGGAGCATTCGGCAGCACCAGCGACTTTAACTTATCGAAAGGGAAAGGAGCAAGCAAGACTGTATTTGTGCCGATTCCTGAAGAAGCCCAGCCGGGCTGGCATCTGGTCAAAATAACGGTCAAGAACTACCACTACCATACTTCAACCTATAGGCTTACATATATAGATAGTAACACTTTCCAGTAGTTCCTAAGTGTTCCCACTATATGATACTAAAATACGAAAGATTTAAATAACACCCCCATTTTGAAGTGGT
>JBBSWK010000196.1:0-7192 GCA_038046325.1 Nanobdellota archaeon
GAAGTTTGAAGGAGAAAAGAAAATAATTTATGTAAACTCACTTTCTCAACGCATCATATTTCGCAGCCAAGATAAAATCGTTATCGCTTAATCCATTGATGACATGAGTATAAATCTCTACTCTGACTTTTCCCCAGCTTAGGTAAATCTCGGGATGATGATTCTGCTCTTCGGCGATGGCAGCAAGCTGGTTTACAAACTGGACTGCTTCGGGATATTTCTTGAATTTGTATTCTTTTTGTAAATGATGCCCATCAACGACCTTCCAGCCCTCAACTTCTTTCAATAACTCCTCAATTCCTTCAGCATTGAGTTTCTGGACCTTTCCCGTATCACAAGCGCATTTCTTGTCTCGGAATTTTACCATACCAATCATAAAACAATAGGAATTAATAAGTTTATGGTTTTCCCAAAAAGTTTTTATTCATCTCCACTTGATGACGACTATTTTCTGCTTTTTCCGTCGTAAATCCATAACCTTTTTAAATAAACCCCATACTAGTGGTAACTATACCAAAAGACTCAAAATTTTGAGTCAGGGTTTTTAACAAAATTTTGCGCCTTTTGTATATACAAAGGGCTTAAATTTTCCCTGAAAATTTATGTCCTTTGGTATAGGGGGATAGAACTGGAGGAGTTGGAACATATGTTTAGATTGTTTTTTACACCGGGATGGTTTAACGGATATGATTTATTGTTCAACAGCGTTGGCTTGATAGTAGCTCTGCTTATCGCAGCCTACAGCTGGCGCATCTATACATTTAATAGAGAAAATAGATTCATGTATTTTTCATTAGCTTTTTTATTAGTCTCAGTAAGCTTAGCATTTAAGATTTTTACCAGCGGAGTATTGTACTATTATCCGGTTCGCGAGACTGTATATCAGGTGATAGGTTCTGCAGCAGGCCCTAAGTTAAAGTATTCTGCCCTCTTTTACCGAGCGGGATTCTTTTTTCAGATGGCTTCCATGCTCTTAGCTTGGCTGGTGATATTCTTAGTTTCACAGAAATCCAGAGCTAGGCTTACTAAGTTTTATGAGGTCAGCCAAATTGGATTATTCATGTACTTGTTGCTGTTAGTTTCCGTCATCAGCAATTTTGATTATAAAGTATTTTATCTGACCAGTTCGGTATTATTAGGCTTGATAGTACTGAATTATTACAAGAATTATATCACTACAAAGAAAAATAATGCATTAAAAGTAATGACAGCGTTTTTGTTTATCTTAGCTGGAAACGTGATTTCCGTTTTCCTGTTCTTGCAAAACGGCTACTATGTGGTTGGAGAAGCCCTTACTTTAGTCGGATTTCTGATATTATTACAAACCTACCGGCGGGTTATGAGAAGGTAGAAAAATGGCAGTACGACGATCGCGATTGGAATTGGTCTTTGACATCCTTTTGGCTATTCAGAACAAGGGCGGGAAGATCAAACCTACCCATTTGATGTATAAGTCTAATTTATCTCACAAGTTACTGAATGGGTATCTTGAGGAGTTGCTGCAGAAGGAATTGATCATTCTTGAGGAAGAGCCGGTGAAGAAGAAGAAACGGCCTATGAAATTAGTTAGGATTACTGATAAAGGGTTGTCTTTCTTAGCTGAGTTCAGAAGGATGAGAGAGTTTACGGATGCGTTTGGGTTGTAAGATTTACTTTTTATTTATATAATTAAACAGAATGGATGGTGAATAAACATGACACAATTAAAACAGATGTCCGGCGATGAATTTGTAACTAAGTTATTAGCTGGAGAACGAGATTTTAGAAGAATTAAATTAGAGAAAGGTTATGATGTATCTGCTCATGAGAGGTATAAAGAGCTTCGCCATAAGCTTTGTCAACCCATTGATGATCTGAAAGAAAATCCGATAAACTTAATCCAAGCAGATCTTTCTTACCTGCATGCGCCAGAGTTAAATTTGCCGTATACTAAAGCAGCTGGAGCAAAATTACTATGTGCCGATTTTCATGGTTCTACGTTTGATGAAGCTAATTTTAGCGCGGCAAATTTGAGCGCAAATTTGAGCTATAGTAATTTGCAAGGAACTTATTTTAGGAATGCAAATCTTAATGGCGCGAATTTATTTGCTGCGAATTTAGTTGGTTCATTTCTTACCTTTGCTAATTTATCGTATGCTAACTTGAGTTGCGCAAACTTATACGAAGCATCGCTAGGAAGCTCTAATTGTGATGGGACAAATTTTGAACGAGCAGATCTATCTAATGCTGACTTAGAAAGGATTAAGAATTTAAGTAATGCCAGAAGATTATCTAATGTGCATTTCTTGAATACAAAAATAAGCAGGGAAGATATCGCCGTCTGCAAAAAAGCATTAAAAGAAAGAAAATCTTTGATTTACGAATCTTTTTGGGACACATTAAACAGATAAGTGATAATGGGCCAAGATAAAAATGCCAACAAAATTCTTACTCAATCTAGGCGTACTGGATGATCGTTTTGCAGATTCTTCATTTTACATTGGAATAGAAGCAGAGGGAGCAGGATGTGTTGATAGCGATTTACCAAAGTATTATTTTTTTCAAGAGAATAAATCATTACCCAAGATTTTACAGCCCGAAGGCGTATTGGACTTATCTCCTAAACTTGAAGATGCTTGTGGGTATCCAAAGTTAGTGTATGCAAAAGCAAGCCTCTTTTTTTTACCTGTAAATGACGGTTTTGCGGCCATGCCTCTAGCTAAGCAGGCCGGGTTACGGGACCGGCTGCTAAATTATGAAGTTTTTTACTCCTATGGAGAATTCCTGAAAGGAGATGCGGAAAAGTTTAGGGAATATGGAATACTCATTAAATAGTTTTTACTACTAAATATTTTTATTATAACTCTCTTTTTGGCCATTCTACTATGCCAACTAATGCAAAAATAATTGTCGGGCTTGATGAAGCCGGCCGTGGTCCAGTTCTCGGCCCACTGGTCATGGCAGCGTTAGCTGTAAAAGAAGAAAACATCAAGAAGCTGGAATGGATGGGTGTCAAGGACAGCAAGCAGCTGAGCGCAGAAGTGCGGGAAGAGTTATTTGAGCGCATCCGCGAAGTAGTGGAAGATTTCCGCATCGAAATGATCGAGCCGGATGCGATTGATCTATCAGTTAGTGGAGATAAAAATTCAAATCTGAATTGGCTGGAGGCTGATACCTCTGCCAGAATGATCTCTGAGCTTGATCCTGATGTTATTATTGTTGACTGTCCCAGTCCGAATATTCCTGCTTACAAAAAATATTTTGCTTCACGATTAAGCAAGGCTGTCCGTGAGAAGGCACAGTTGATTGTTGAACATAAAGCAGATGTAAATTATATAGTCGCTTCGGCAGCTTCCGTAGTGGCAAAGGTAATTAGAGATAGGAATATTGAACATCTCAAGTCGGAAATAGGGGTTGACTTCGGTTCCGGCTACATGAGTGATCCTAAAACGCAGGAATTTCTGAACAAACATTACAAGACTCATTCCCATTTGTTTAGGAGAAGCTGGCAGTCGTATAAGAACGTGGAAATAAGCGCTCAGCAGAAGAAGCTGGGAGAATTTTAAGATTTTCTATTTTTGATCCTATTTGCTCTAAGCAATCTTTATTAATTCTAAGCGCTTCTTTTGCTTTATGGTGGTTTTTGAAGGAGTTAAAAAAGAGCAGCTGCTGAAGTTGAAAGGTTTCTCCAAAGAGGAGACTAAAACTGTCCATGAAGAGCTGCGGCTCAGGAAAAAAGAGGTTATTTTCGTTTTATATTCCTCTGGAAAATTGCTGCTTCAGGGAAAAAAAGAAGCCGTGGAAGAAGTAGCTGCAGAATTAGAGAAGAAAGGTATAGGAGAACGAATTACTGCCGAAGCATTCCGGAAAGAGCAAGGCTGGATTATTGGAACAGATGAATCTCTGAAAGGAGATACATTTGGAGGAATGGTGGTTGCGGGAGTAAAGGCGAACGATGAGCTGCGCCGAAAGCTAACTGAATTGGGGGTAGCAGACAGCAAGACTTTAGCTGACACCGAAGTGCTGCAGATGGCAGAGAAGATTAAGCATCTGGTCCCATGCGAGGTTAAAAGCCTCCTGCCGGAAGAGTACAACCAGCAGGGAGATGTTACCAAACTGTTGAACCAGCTGCACCAAGAATGCGCTGATTACCTGTTTCCTGGAAAGCATGTGATAGATAAGTTTCCTGGCTGTACGGTTGGAGAAATTCAAGCTGAGAAAGCAGAATCAAAATATGTGGAAGTAGCAGCGGCATCAGTACTGGCCCGCGCAGGCGCATTGCAGCAGCTGGATTACTTAAGCTCTCAGGCTGGATTTAGGTTGCCCAAAGGAAGCACTCACGTGAAGCTGGCGTTATTTGAATTGAAAGAGAGGGGATTGGAATTTAGGAAGTTTGTGAAGGTTGATTTTCAGAATGTGAAGGAATTTTTGGAATAAACTTAGAAAATTACAGTAAAATAAAAATAAATAAAATTGAAAGAATTTTACAAATTCCTTTTAGCTATCTTAACATATACCGGTTCATGATCGGAAATTCCGAGCCTGCAGACTTCGTAATCTGTAAAGTATAGATCATTCCTAAGCAAGACTGCATCGATGGTTTTTTCAGGCGCTAAGGACGGATAAGTAGCATGGAGATGTGGTGGAGGTACATAATCATTTCGGGGATAGATGTCAGGATGGCAATGCAAGGCCGGGTGGCGTATGATCCTTTCTAGTGCGTCAACTTTTCGATCCAGTCTGAATTTTTTTTGCAGTCCTTCCGGAGCGGAATTAAAATCACCGGCCAAAATCTGGGGCAGATCTGGATATACTTCTAAGTAATCGTCGATGATTTCGCATACTCTTTCCGCTTGTTTTTCTCGATTGGTGCGATTTCCGTATCCTAGGTGCAGGCCATGGAAAATGGTGTCAAAAGCAGGATGATGTATGATGCAGGAAGTGACTCCCTCCCGCTCATCTTTTTGGGTCACAAAATTTAAATAAAACTGTAATTTGGTCGGCGGGGTAGGCAAAAAATATTGGTGGTTCTGTTCTGAGTAAGGATAACGGGTCAAGATAACGTCGCTAGTGTGCAAGCGAACTGGGCCAAGTTTTTCCGATGGTATTTCTACTTTGCCAAAACCTAGTCTCTTGATCAGAAAATTTTCTCGGACATAATCATTATTGTAAGTCCATCTGGCCATTCTCCAGATTAAGGGCGATTCTGATTCTTCAAAATTGAAACCGCCCATCCTGATAACTTCATAGTTCCCTAAACCCCGAGCTTGGAGTTCTTCTTTCAGAAAATCAGCTTGGTTGAGATCATGGGTAGGAGATGAATTTTCTTGGAATTCATTTCCGAGAATGGTATCTGGATTTTTTTCGCAGCATAAATCAGCAAATTTTCTGATCCGTTCTATTTGTTGATCTTTATCAACAGGCATTAAAATTTTATGGTCATTGACTTCCGGGCCAGAAAAATACTGAGCATTGAAAACAACCACGGAAACTTCATTTGCATTCATACCGATTTTTTAATGTAAATGCCTTTTTATAATTTATGAAAGTGACTAAATAGGAGCTTTAATCTGGAGATATCTTTATAAAGAAAATTCTCCTTACTTATTGAATGCCAGAGCCGACGGAAGAGCAGCGCAAGCAATGGGAAGAAAAGATCAAAAATATGTCTCCAGAAGAGCTGCAAGAATTGCAGCGGCAGCAGTGTATTTTCTGTCAAATAATCTCTAGTAAGATTCCTTCTAAGAAGATATACGAAGATTCCACTTGCCTGGCCGTTCTGGACATCAACCCTGCCGCTAAAGGGCATCTGCTGCTGCTGCCGAAAGAACATTATGCGATCATGCCGCAGGTGCCGGAAAAGGTGCTGGGGCATCTGTCTGTGGTTGCGAAAAATCTGTCACAGGCTATTCTAAAAATGTTGCGCGCGGAGGGGACTACCGTTTTTATTGCCAACGGCGCAGCTGCTGGACAAAGAGCACAGCATTTCATGATCCATCTTATTCCACGTAAAACTGGTGATGGGGTAGTGCAGGCAGAAGAACGTTTGGTTGGCGTGGAAATGACTATGAAAGTTAAAGCAGCGATCGAGAAAAAGTTATTGACATTATTGGGTGGGAAAAAGGAAGTGCAAAAGAGAGTTGAGACAGAACTGTCCAGAGCTGAGCCGGCAAAAGAGGAAACAAAAATGCCTGTACCAGAGCAAGAGGCAGAAATATTCGTCACCAGCGCGGCGGCAAAACGATATCATAAGGAGAAATGCGCCTTCGCGCAAAATATACCTGCTGAAAACAAAGTTATCTTGTCTAGGGAGGAAGCAGAAAAATCTGCTAGAAAACCTTGCACCTGTGTGAGTGGAAAGAAGATACCGCTAGTAAAACCGGCTGCAACTAAGTCAAAAACAGAATCAAAACCAAAAGGTGAACCAAAAAAAAGCAAAGAGTCAACAACAGAACCTGCAAAAAAGGCTTTGGGATCTAAACCAAGCACGATCATGAAAACAAGAGGCGAAGAAGCAAGTCTTGATGATATTGCCAAGTTCTTTAAGCGATAACCATGGAATGCGAATATTGCGATATCTTGGCGGGGAAAAGCAAGGCACCATTGTTGTATGAAGATGATATAGTGGTGGTAGCGGTGAAAGATGTAGTCTATACCCCCGGCCAGATAACAGTTTTTTCTCGGCAACACTTTACTATCATGGAGCAAGTTCCTGACGAGGTTATTACCAAGTGCATGGTGGTGGCAGACAAAACCAGCCGCGCCGTCTTTGAAGTTTTCCAAGCGGAAGGAACGAATATACTTATACAAAATGGCTTGGGTGCCGGACAAAAGGTTCCTCATTTTGCGATGGAAGTAGTTCCTCGCCGGGAAGGCGACGGCCTTAACCTGCAATGGCAGCCGAAGGAAGTTAACCAGGATGATCTCGATATTGCTGCGCATCAGCTTTCGGAAGAGGTAGCGAAGCTGGGTGACTTTACCGCGCCAAAGAAGAAAGAAGAACCTAAAGAGAAAAAGGAAGGGAAAGAATTAAAAATTGATGCGAAGGAAAAAGATAAGGAGAATTATTTAGTGAAATCGCTGAAGAGGATACCGTAAAGTGATTGAACTATGGCTGATTTAATGCATAAGTTATCGGCGATAGCGAGGATTCTTATGTTACATTAAATAGGCAGAAAGCCTCGTCTTTTAAGACGAGGATGTCCACAGAAAA
>JBBSWK010000197.1:0-7632 GCA_038046325.1 Nanobdellota archaeon
GTAAAGTGAGATAATCTTCTAGCTTCGGAGTTGCTGAATAAGCATGATTAGCTTGTGTTTTAACATATCCTCTCATAAAATCAGTTTCATGCAAAACAGTAGCTTTCTGTCTTTGACTCATCTCACCAAGAAGTTCAGCATCCCAAGAATAGGTCATATCTCTTCTATTTTTTCTTTATTTTTAAAATCTTACCATAGAAAACCTTAAATTCTTAGATTGTTTAACCGGCTGAAAGAGGTGTATTATAATGAAAAAACATGCTAAACGTTCTAGTAGATCAAAAAGAAGGATGCCTTCCAAGAAAACAAAGAAAAACGGAAGCACTCTGAAGGCAACGGAATTGCTGCGCGATGTGATGAACTTGATCGCGGTGTACAAGAAAGAAGAAATGCAGGATGTGACTACCAGGATCGATCCGGATACGGCTGATGAATTAGCGAAGAAGCTGGAACAGCTGGCGAAAGCACTTTAGGAAGATATTCTTTTTTGTTTTCTTAACTTCTTTTAGAATAAAAAGTAGCGAGGGATGGATTTGAACCATCGACCTTTACCCAAAAAATACCAAATGCTATCTGTTATTTTTCTCCGGGTTTCCGAAGCTCATATAGCTCTATGAGCCCGGCGGGCACTCCTAACTGCCCTACCTCGCTATAGGATCATCAAACTTGATTTGCTTTAAAAAGATTTGGGTTTCTCCGGTATTTTCTATAGTCACTTTTGTCACAATAATCCTTATAAATAAATACACAGCTAAGGAATGATATGCCAAAAGATCTAGAAGACAGGGTTATTGTTTATGCTAAACGTGGTGCAGTGGGTAGTCGGCCTTTAGATCCTGAAGTTGATCGTGTTGCGTTACGAAAATTTGCTGAAATACTTCAAGAAGAATTTGGAAACCAGTACGGAGTCTGCCGAGATGGTGAAAGATACGATTCTTGTAAATAAGATCGTACCCCACCCACCCCCACAAAAAACTTTATAAATCATAATTCTTTCTCTTCCACATTTATGAAAAAGAGGGATGGAAGTAGGTTAAGATTAGTTCTCATAACTATAGGCTCTGTTTTCTTTGTCCTTTTTGTGGTTATTCCCGTTATCTTTTCATTCTTTGATGGCTCGAAACTGGGCAATGTCGCTTTAATCCCTATCGAAGGGGAAATAACCGGCAATGGTGCTCAGGGCTTTGGTTCTTCAGGGGCATCGTCAAAGGACATTGTCAGCTTTATCGAAGATGCTGGAGAAAATCCCCAAATTGAAGTTCTGCTCTTGGAAATTAATTCTCCAGGTGGTTCAGCAGTTGCTTCGGATGAAATAGCTACGGCAGTAAAAAGAGTGCAAAAACCGGTAGTAGTCTATATCCGTGAAGCAGGAGCATCAGGAGCGTATTGGATTGCGTCTGCTGCAGATCATGTCATTGCCAATCGTATGTCTATAACGGGAAGTATTGGCGTTCTTTCTTCCTACCTTGAATTTAGCGGATTGATGAATGATTATAATGTTACCTATCAGCGTTTAGTCGCTGGCGAAAATAAAGATATGGGCACTCCGTTCAAAAAACTGAGCGAACCAGAAAGAAAAATTTTACAGCAAAAATTAGACAAGATCCACGATTTTTTTATTGAAGAAGTCGCCGCCAATAGGAAGTTGGAAGCAGCTCAAGTTCGAAAAATTGCTACCGGAGAATTTTTCTTAGGAGTAGAAGCGCTAGAATTAGGCTTAGTAGATCAATTGGGTGGGAAGGAAGAAGCAGAAACATTCATTCGAGAACGATATGGCCTGGAAGATATTGACTATGTTAGTTATGAGCATGAAATTGGGTTTTTTGAGCTTTTAGGAGGAGTAGTCTCTACTTTCTTCTTTCATGTTGGAGAAGGAATTGGTTCCATGCTGATTGACCCGCAATTTAATGTGTTGATGTAAAATGGAAAAGAAAATTAAAAAAATAATAACTTCGCTTTCAATAGTAGTCTTATTTTTGATGTTAGCTCTCATTTCTCTCGGCTCGGGCAGCATCACTGGCGCAGTGGTTGCGGATGCCGAGGTTGGTTCTGAAGTAGAAGCTGCTTTCGATCAGGGGAAAGAAGAGGTTTCAGTTATTATCTTACTGAAAGATGATCCTGCTACCGCTGGAAGCGCAGAAGAGCAAAAAGAAGCAGTCAAAGAAAAACAAGAAGAAGTCCTGGCCGATCTTAATCAAGAAGAACATAAAACCTTGCTGGGCTTTACGGAAGAAAAAGAATTTGAATTGAACTATCGATATGAGACCTTGAATGCCTTGGCGGGAGAAGTGACCAAAGAGGGCTTGGAAAAATTGAAGAATGATCCGAATGTAGAGACAATAGTGGTGAATAAAGTACGACAGCTTTTCCTTTCGGGATCAGTTCCGGTGATGAATGCTGATAAAGTATGGAATGTAGTGGTGAACGGCTATAACCTTACTGGTGCAGGAGAGACGGTATGTATACTTGATACGGGCGTAGATTATAATCACGCCTCTTTGATCAGCAATTATGTAGGGGGTTATGATTTTTACAACAATGATTCTGATCCTCTGGATGATCAGGGGCATGGCACTCATGTCGCAGGGATAGTAGCTTCTACGGATGAAGCCTATCGGGGTGTTGCTCCAGGTGCAAAAATAGCAGCGATAAAAGTGTGCAGTTCTAGTGGCTCTTGCCCAGATGCCGAGGTATTAGCAGGGATGGATTGGTGCATTACCAAAAGGGAAAATTACAATATTTCAGTTATCAGCATTAGTTTAGGAGGAGGACAATATACTTCGTATTGCGATAGCGAGGTAGATTTTGCTCTTTATGCTGCAGCGATTAATGATGCAGTAAGCAAGAATATTTCCTTCGTTGCTGCTACCGGAAATAGTGGTGCAGGAAATGTAGCTGGTCCAGCATGTGTACAGAATGCCAC
Organism: Nanobdellota archaeon; assembly: GCA_038046325.1. Taxonomy (GTDB): domain Archaea; phylum Nanobdellota; class Nanobdellia; order Woesearchaeales; family GW2011-AR9; genus JACPIL01. Next base: position 2,924 of record JBBSWK010000197.1, read on the forward strand.
CAGAGTTACGGCAACTACAAAATCAGATACGCTGCCTAGTTATGCATCACGGCATGCTTTTTTTACTGATATCATTGCTGCGCCAGGTTCAGCTATCACTTCCTTGAAGAATGGCGGCGGAACGGTTACAATGTCGGGAACGTCCATGGCCACGCCTCATGTGTCCGGTGCGATTTCTTTGTTGAGACAGTATTGGAAGCAGGCTTATGGAACAATTCCTTCCTCTGAACAAATAGAGCAAAAAATTCTCAACAGTGGAAAGAGTATTTACGATCCCTCTACTAATACTAGTTTTGTCAGGGTAGATGTTTTAGCGGCCCTGCAACCTGCACTTAGTTATGTAAGTGCTCCTCAAAATGGGTCTGTACTTAACAGCACTACCGTGAACATGAGTATATCCTCTGATGTAGGTTTAGCCCAAGCATGGCTGCGATGGACTTTTCCAGGTGGAACAGTGCAGAATTTTACTTTAGTGAATGCCGGAAATTCTAGTTCCAGAGAATTTTTAATTGAATTACCAAATCTTAGCAGGGGCGAGCATAGTTATCAAGCATATGGTTCTGATGCAGGAGGAATGACCGGAACAACTGCTTTGCAATCATTTACTGTTGATAATATTGTTCCCAGCGTTTCCTTGCTCTTACCTTCTGACGCGGTGAATCTTAATGAGGAGGCATACACTTTTTCGGCAGCCGTTCAAGATGAGCATTCTGTTGTAAGCATGGTTTGGTTTAATCTCAGTAAGGGCAACAATTCCTATCTTTATGTTGCGACTGATAATAACACCGCCTGGGTAACAGCAGTTAATCTCTCCGGAATAGATGAAGGAGGGTATACTGTCGCAGCGTATGCCAATGATTCTTTAGGGAATGAAAATCACAGCGCTGCAGTTCCATTTACCATTGACCGTACCGCTCCGAATATTACTTTGTTATCTTCTTCTTCTTCTTTTAATACTACTGAACCAAAGCCTTCAATAGCGTTTCAGGTAGCTGATGCACTTTCATTGGTTGCTAATTGTGCTCTTGAAGCAGATGGAAATGTATCTTCCAACACCTCTACTTTCTTAACCGGAATAAATGCCTCTTTGACACCCAATAGTAATTTATCTACGGGTTCGCATCTATTGCAGGTGCGATGTGAAGATGCAGCAGGGAATAGTGCGATTAGCGAGGCAATTACCGTGACGGTTAAAGTTCCTCCCTCTCTGGAAACATTTTTTACCGTTATATTGGTAACTCCTCAGGCGAATGCTTGGTACAAAAATGAATCGGTCCAATTTAATGTTACGGTGAATAGTTCTGCGGGTGTGTCAACAGTTTTGTTCAATATCAGCAATGTTTCAAACATGGTTAGTATAACTGCGGCGCAAAATAGTTCTACTCTTTGGACAGCTATGGTGGCCATGTCTAGCTTAGCAGAAGGAAATCATACTGTTATGGTTGTAGCAGAAGATCTTCAGGGTAATGTCAATAATACTGTTTCCAGCGTGTTTGCGGTTGACCGAACTAGTCCTCTGCTTAGCGGGGTTACCGCAGTGAATGTAAATCAAAGCTCAGCAACAATACAATGGGCTACTGATGAAACAGCTGACGCAAAAGTGAATTATGGGATTTCGAATGCCTTAGGTACGGAAACTGCTTCCAGCAATGATTTAACATCTCATGAAATGTTCTTGCCTACTCTTGCTGCTTCCACTTTGTATTATTATTCTGTCTCTTCCTGTGATGCTGTTGATAATTGTAATACTTCTGGAGTGAAGAGCTTTACTACCGCTGCAGTAGTTGTCCCAGAGGATCCGGAAGAAGCGAGTGGGGGTAATAGTTCCAGTGATAGTTCTAGTGGTAGCTCTAATGATGATTCTAGTTCTTCCTCTTCTGGCAGCAGCTCATCCAGCGGCAGTTCCGGTAGTAGTGGAGGGAGTAGTTCCAGTTCATCTTCCAGTTCTTCATCAAGTACAGAGGAGTTAGCAGAAGCTGAAAGTACAGAGGAGGAAGAAAGTCCTTTACCAGAAGAAACAGAATTACAAGCAGCTCCAGAGGAGGAATCTTCAGTAGAGCCTGGTGATGAACAGCAAACCGCAGCAGATGAACTTACCGTAGCTGCTGTCGCTAGCGGTGATGCAGGGGAAGAAAATAAGGGTTTCGGCAACCTACTTACTGGTTTTGTCAGTGCAGCAGTCTTTGGTGATCTAAGCAGTAAAGAATACCTTTTAGTTGCCTTGACTGCTTTAGTGGTAGTTCTGACTATTGCCTTTATTGTGATTAGAAAGAGAGAGCATGAGTATTGAGAGAAGTATTTTTATTAACCTCTTTCTAAAAAGAAACATTTATAAAACAGGTTATTTTTTCCGTAGACATGAAACGAAGTTCACGTCGCTGGAAGAAAAAAGGCCAGATGCGCTGGAAGTGGCAGCGCAAGAAGATGAAGAAGCGTAAGCGCGCTCGAAAGGTTCAGACAGCGTAAGGTTAGGTTAATGTTATAATGGGAATTTTATCCGAAATACATGCTGGACATGAAGCAAGTCGTTTAGAAAAAGTTCTTTTAAGAGCAATTGACACAAGAAATCCAGAAGTAATTGATTTTTGTAAGAAAAATGTTTATCATCTTTACAAATATGCTGTTGAAAAAGCGGGATCTTACATAAGTGATTCTTTTGACTTGACCAAAATAGATGAAGTTTATCGTAAATAAATTTAATGTTCTTTTAGTTTTCTCATTAATATTCTCCTTTCAATGTTTTTGCTAATCCCAATACTCTTTTTGCATATTCTTCTTGCGGATCCCAAGTTGGGCCTAAGTATTCAAGAGGACTTTTTCCTTCCAACTGTTCTCGTTCCCGATGAAACCATCTTCTGATACCTTCGTCGTGGTAGGTTCCACGGAGAGAGTCTACTATCTCATAGATGAACTCCATTTGGTCTAATGTAGCGTTCTCTCCCAATAATTCTGAATATAATTTTTCCTGCAGAGTAGCTTCTAAATCTTGGACATCCTGTTTTGAAATTTTTTTAGTCATAACTGCCTACTTCCTTATTCTATCTTCACATCTTCAAACCAATCTTGATTGATGATTTTGTCAGGAATTTTATTGATCTCTTCTTTTTTTCCCTCAACGTAGAGATGAAAGGTCATTTTCTTATGCGCTTTATCGATGTCAATATCAATTAATTTGTATTTCTGGATTCCTGCTGCAGCAATAACTTCTTTGATGTTGACGATCCTGCTGGTAAGTATGGTCACTTTTTTTTGATACGAGCCGATGCCGTATTTTTCTAGAAAGCGATCACTAATGACTACCAGCCATATTAAAACATACAACATCGTTCCGATAACATATTCTCCAATCCCTATGGTAAGTCCGAAAATAGCAAAGGTCCAGATGCTGGCCGCAGAGGTCAAACCAAAAATCTTTTCATTGGTTTTGATCATTGCACCTGCTCCTAGAAAACCTATACCGGTGACGATCGCTGAGAGCAAGGGGATAGAATGCTCAAAACCCAGAGCAACAGCAATGACTGCTAAACTACAAGCACCGATAGAGACGAACGTATAGGTTCCGAAACCGATAGGCTTATGCGAATATTGTCGTTCTATTCCGAAGAGAAAAGAGAGGATAAAAGTAACTACAAAACGCAGTGCTATCACCTCAAATTCCATGATCTCGGTTTAGATTTTTCAACTATATAAACTTATTTTTGATGTAATATGTACTCTATAGATTCCTGTCTCTAAAAACTATTTTGACTACTTTATGTCCTAGATGGCTTTGCGCACTAAGACTATTTCCGTTCCCATAATGATTTCTATCGAATGGATAAAAATCTAGTCGAGGATTCTTTGCTACAGGGACATAAAAATCCACTTCACTACCACTGCAAAAAAGAGCAAATACAGAAGAGATTTCTGAAAGTGATTTACTATGTTTGACTAACATCCCGTTTCGGTCGACGATACAAATGTTTTTCTTACTAGTTCTCCTTCCCAGATAAGACTTAATAAGATTAAGATATCCTGTTTCGTCATGGTTTTGTTTTACAAAAGATTCGTTGTGACCATTATTAATGAGAAAATCTCTAGTGGGAACATACACGAGTAAATCTTGTGGTTCATACCATCGTCCTTCAACTTTTTTGAAACGCTGAGTACGTCCGTCTGGTAAGTAATAATAGCAGGAACCTCTTTCTGTTTTTACGTGCTCAATTCCTTTTTGTACCGCTTCTATAATTTCCATACCTCATTAAAGCCGGATTTCTTTATAAATTTTCTTTTTATTTACTACTTATTAGTTACTTCATTTCAAAAGTCGTCTTGGCCCTCAAGAATGTCGTAAAAATCTCTCAAATAATCTTTTATTTTTGGATCTCGTCGAGCTTTTTACGTATTTCTACTTTTTTTCTCCTCTACAAGCCCAATATAGAAACATTTATAAGTAACTTCTTTCCCCACACTAAAACCATATGTATGCTCAATTAAGATTGAGTGTGAACGAGGTGATCCCATTAAGTATTAACTTTGTGATAATCACAAAATTGCGATCGTATTAAGGATTAATTTCTAATAATTTCCGTTGTATTCCGAAAGGAATGCTTGAAAATTATGAAAATAATTTTCTTTGTTTTCTGAGTGTTAGTGAAGAAAGCTCGGAAATTGAAAACAATTTCCGTTGATCCTGCGGAAGATTGCTGCTATGGGAGTTCGATTAAGCC
>JBBSWK010000198.1:0-4458 GCA_038046325.1 Nanobdellota archaeon
ACTCCATAAAGCTCATCTTCATCTCCTCCTCGCTTGTTTATTGTATCCCGCCTGTTTCTGCTGATGGTAATCACAAAAAATGATTCCTTCCAGCGTTTTTTTATTGCAGCGGACGCAGATGCCGTTTTTCTTCTTCTCGTAATAGGATGCTTTTCTCTCCTTTAATAATCTACCCTTGTTATGATGATAAAATTTAAGAAAACGATTTACATACTTTGGATTATTTTTTTCTGCAGTAGCCTCTTTCAGCTTCTGAAATATTTTTTCAAATACCATTTTTTACTTCTGGCAGGTAGGACAGTAGGTTGTTCCTCTTCCCGCTACCATAATTTTCTCTAATGGATGTTTCTTTTCGCACTGTTCCCGTTGGTAAACTGCTAAATAATTCTGAAAGCCTCCGCTGCCTTCTAAGTTACTGTAATTATCCACCGTGCTTCCATGATGTGCAATGGCTTGTTGTAAGATACGCCGCAGTTCTACGTATAAAGCTTTGCTTTCCTTCAACGATAAGGAGCCAGCATTCCGCAATGGGGAAACTCCGGCAAAATACAATGCTTCCTGAGCGTAAATATTACCTATCCCGGCAATGACCGATTGATCCATTAGAGTTGTTTTAATGTTAGCGCGGCTTTTCGTGGTTAATATTTGATGGAACTTCTTCCAGGTAAAGTTTTTTTCTAACGGTTCTGGGCCGTGTTTGTCTAATACTTGCTGCAATTGCTTTTTGTTGACTAACTTCATATGGCCAAATTTGCGGATAGAATTATGAGTTAGGAAGGAATGGTCTGAGAAGTAAAATTTAGAAACCATAAATCTTTCGTGGTAGTTAGAGACATGGCTGGAATCAACGAAATGGAAATGTCCGGTCATGCCTAGATGCGTTAGAATAAAATGGCCGTTATTTAATTCCATCACTATATATTTAGCCCGGCGCCATACTTTTTGTATAGAAACGGAAGGAAGATTTTTAATTTTTGAGTCCACCATGCCATCATATACTTCAGCTGTTTTGATCCTTTTTCCTACTACTTTTTTCTGTAATTGGCGTACAATGGTCTCCACTTCTGGAAGTTCTGGCATATTCTTTAGGATAAAATGAAGATTTTTAAAGTTATGTTTGGCTTTTAGCTTATGCCCAACGAGAAAAATGAAAAACATTTTTCCCTAGTTTATTCGTAATACTCATAAACCCTACTCATAAACCACCAAAAAGTTTATTAAAGCTGGTTATTTAAATTGATTTATTCATAATAAGAAAAAGAAGTGGTTGCATGTTTAGCCAAGGATTACCTCAAGGACACCGCTCACATTTGCGGTTCTACATTTTTATGGTTACGTTAGTGTTAGGAGGCTTGTTTTTTCTGTTGTATTCTAATGAAAATCACGATAATTCTAGTTTGATCAGCGCTATCGTTGGATATTCAGAAAATGCGACTCAAGAATTGATAGGAGAGGAAGACAGCCAACCGGAAATAGATATACAACAGGAGCTTAATCAATGGGCAGGAGAAGAAAATAAAGTCAATAATTACCGCAGTATTCCCCTTTCACTTTCTTTCGATCAAATACCCCTGGTAGAAAAAAACACTACCGTGGAAAGAGTAACTTTGGAATTTGATGACCTCTCCACCATTATTACAGTGAATGGCGACAAAATGGAACTTAAAAATTTGAAAGAAGTAACCCTTTCCATCCAAGACTTTGTAGGAAAGCTCAACTTGGAAACATCAGAGCTATCACTTTCTGGCACGGCAAAGCGTATTGAAGTTAATAACATAGCCTTTTCGTCAGAAAAAAGCCTTCCCATTTCTTTCCAGGGCTTAAATTATAAGCATCTTCAGCTATTAAACATAGAATTGAAAGACCTTGAACTGCCTCGAGGATCAGGCGAATTAAAGGTAGGCGAGAAATTGCGTTACACTTTAGAAAATGAAGAGTTAAAAATGCTGTACTTTACGGGTGCTTTAATTGTAGATAAAAAATATTCTAATAGTTCCATGCTCCTGATGGAAGGAGACGTAAAGGGATTGTATGATAATGGAGATTTATTGACGTTGGTGTTGCATTAATAAGAATGTTTATAGATAATTTACAACAGTTTCTTTTCTTTCAATTCCTGTTTCTTTGATTCCCGGCGCAACGAAGCATATCTGTCTTGCAGAGAAAACTTAGGCGGCTTGGGGAGAATTGTTTCCTTTCCGCAGAAAGGACAGTTTTTCTCTAAGGTGTAATGCTGATCATGCGCACATTTTCGAATATGTTCTGCCATCTTATTCCTCGCTAGGAATAATTGAAAATCTTTGGATTTTCATTTTTAGTCTGTTTTCTCGCGTTCGAATACTGCAGTTGAAGACTTGTCATTAAATTTTTCCAACACTTCCTGCACTTTGCGCATGGTCTGCTCGGCTGGCTTGTAATCGATATCTTCTATGGTGACCTTAAAACGTCCTCCGCCAAGGTAAAATACACGTATAGTGGGAGAGATCTTTTCTATTTCTAACAATACTGTTTTAATCTTTTCTACACCGTCAGCAGCGTAAGATTGAATCTTGATTTCGCCTTTAACAGTTATTTTAGAAGGCTTGAAACGGTCTATGATGGCTGCAGTTAAATTATCAGATAACTTCTTTTCCAGCCCCAGTTTTTCCAGGCTGGCTTCACCTGCCGCTACTTCTTTAAAACACAGGTAGAGATGAGAATATTCCGTGAATATTTTTTCGGTGACCTGCTTATATAACTCTTCGACTGGCTTTTGCATTCTCTTAGCCATATTCTGGATCAGCGTTTCTGCAGTTAATTCTTGTTTTATCTCATCTAGTTTTCCTTGGCGCTGATGCGAATTAACCCGACGCAATGATAAATCGATGTGGCCTTTAGCCCGATCAATGCGGAGAACTTTACAGACAATCTGCTTTCCCTCAACCACATAATCACGTAAATTGCGAATTCTTCCCGGAGCGATCTCAGAAATGTGAACTAACCCCTGTTCGCCGTATTCCAGCAATTCTACGAAGACGGAGTTAGGAAAGATCTTGCTTACTTTACAGAAAACGATTTCTTCTTCTTCCGGATATCCTTTCTTTTTATAGAACATGAGCTTTTAAGTTGAAGTTTTATTTATAAATGTTTGGAGAAGAAAAGCGGTTCTCATTTTTATTTATTTTTCGCAATCTATCTACCTCTTTTGCAGAGATTTCGTGAGGGAATGTCTCTTCTACAGTTTGCATGATTTTTTTCTTTAGTTTGTAGCTATTAGCATTATTTGTATACGCATTCCAGCCTTCCAGAAAATCATATATTTGATCGTATGATACCATATTTCCAGTATATTCTAACTTTAGATTTGAGAGCTTTTTCTTAAATTTCCGGATATTTTTCTTTTTGATCAATTTGTGATGAGGAAAGATTTTTACTCCTAAGAATTCAACCGCTTGACGTACTTTCATTATTCTTGATTTATCCGGATGTAACGTTAAAGCTAAACTCCTAGCAAGAAAATCACCTATTTTTTCCTTATAACCATGAAGCAGTTCTTCTGAATTGTGAACTATCACAAAATCATCAACGTACCTTATATAATATTTTGCTCCCAGAATATTTTTTGCAAATTGGTCTAATTCATTGAGGTAGACATTGGCGAAGAACTGAGACGTTAAATTGCCCAGAGGCATGCCTTTTCCATTTGCGGTTGAATAGTTGGATAGAATTACTTTCACCAACCAGATTATTTTATGATCTTTTATCTTTCTTCTCAATATTGACAGTAAAATTGCGTGATCAACATGGTCAAAATATTTCTTGACATCTGCTTTGAGGACGAATGTTGATTGAGTAAAATTCCTAGATATTTTTTCTGTAAAATGTTCAAACCGCTGGATCGCTTTCAATGTTCCTTTGGTCTTCCGGTTAGCATAGGAATCGTAGATGAAGCTTTTTTCAAACAGTGGTTCGATAATATTACATAGAGCATGATGAATTATTCTGTCTCGAAAATGTGATTTACTTATCTTTCTTGTTTTTGGATCTCGCAGAATAAAAGTCTGTAATGGTTTTGGTTTATAGCAATGAAGAAGAAGCTCTGTTCTCAGCTGCTGAAGATTTTCTTTCAGGCGCTGTTCAAATTCAATAACGTATGGTTTCAATGTCTTTCCTTTGCGCGCATTCTTGAAAGCAAACTCAAGATTCTTAAAGCTGCAAAGTTCCTTCCACAAGTCGTGAGATGCTACCATAGAAGAAAAAATCTCAGCACTGTTCTGGGCTATTCCACGAACGCGGTTGTGATTGTTGATATTACGATCATTGGCGTTGAATTGTGAATTGTTATTGAAATTATTCAGCCAGGAAGCCCGCGCAACGTACAGTAGCTCTTGATGCCGTGTACACAAGAAATACGACAACGATCGTATTTCTGTGCAGAAATGTGGTAGTTTCCACATTTCTTGCTTCTCTGCCGCTTCA
>JBBSWK010000199.1:0-3859 GCA_038046325.1 Nanobdellota archaeon
GCACAGGCTGCCCGAGGTGAGTTATAGTCCAGACACCGAGGTAGTTGTTGAGTACTGAGTAGAGGCTGCTATGGTTGCATCCTTTCCAGGACAACCGAACTGTCCATAATGGAATAATTACAAAGATAGAACACTATAAATAAGTTTGTCACCCCTTGGAAATAATTAACAATACATTTTTAAAGAGCCTTCTATCTCAATAATTCATGAAAATCTTAGCCTTAAGCGACGTACACGGGGATCAGCTTTTTATCAGGGAAATGGCCGAAAAAGGAGCTGAAGAAAAAGTAGACTTAGTCATTTTAGCTGGGGACTTAGTAGATAATTCTGGAAATACTGAAGGCCTCATAGGTCCTTTCAAAGAGAAAGGACTAGATGTCGCTATCATCCCTGGAAATCACGAAGGCTTGGCCGAAGTGAATTTTCTCAGCGAAAAATATGGTCTTAAAAATCTGCACGGGTATGTCATCAAGGTAGGTGATATCGGCATCTTCGGCTGTGGGTATGCTGACGTAGGCATCCACCAATTGTCAGAAAAGCAGTTCTTTGAAACACTGAAGAAAGCGCACGATTCTTTGAAGGATGTCAAGAAGAAATTAATGGTTACGCACGTGCAGCCTAGTGATAGTATTATCGGCTTAGGAATTTTCCCCGGCAGTGAGGGTGTACGAAAAGCTATCGAAGTGCTGAAACCGGATGTCCACATCTGCGGGCATATTCATGAAACGCATGGCATTGAGGAAATGATTGGAACTACCAGAGTGATCAACGTGGGTAAGACCGGAAGGATAATTGAGTTGTAACCATGGATCCTCTTGAAATAGTTGCGAGAACCTTTGTTCAGGAAAGAGGTATGCATCCTAAGGAGAGAGACATAGGTTTTCTGGCACGGAAAGATCAGATTACTATTATTTATTTTAACGATCCTACCAGACAGCGTCTTCTGCTAAGCAAAAAATTTCCAGCTTTGAGACAGAAATATGAAAGCACCATTCTCGTTTCAGAAAAAGATCAAGCTTTATATCTGCATGTCTTGCGCGGCTGCCTGCAGGATTACGTAACTCTTTTAGAAAAAGCAACAGGATCATTCTGCCGAAGCGTCCAAATGGCCTTAAGCTCTTATTTACTTGAAGAAAACAAGAAACCGGAAGAGACCGTCTCAGAAAAAATGACTCCTTTTAAGTATAAAGGAATTTCTGAACTCCTCAATAATTTCTACCCCGCAGACTAGGAAATTATTTAAACTCTCTTTTCTTTGTAAAAAAAATGCTCAAAGATTGCCCAGAATGCCATCGCTCTTTACACGAAGGCCAGCATAAGTATGCTGACGGTTTGTATCATGTGCAGTATTGCAAGAAATGCGGGTTTAGGAAAGAAACGCCGCTGGAAGATTAATTTATTTCTTTTTGGGTCGATTTGTCGTCGTAGTTTATGTTTAACTATTCTAGAGTTAAGATAAATATTTAAATAGCTCGAAGTTTTGTTCTAGAATAAAAAGAAAGATGTTTGAGGGCAAAAAGAGAGACCTTAATGCTGCTTCCATACAATCGGAAGACAGCGCCAGAGAGTTGCCGGTTGCACGGTTAAACTCCATGGCCTACGGGAATGCAACAAATCCCGATTCAACACCTTTGCAAACAAACGCAGTGCGTTTCGTTTTCCAGCCTCTATTTTTGCTTTATCTTTAAGGACTTATTCTATACTTAATAACTTTAGTGATATAAGGTATATGTGTTATCAAACAAATTTTCTCCCTAAGTATTCTGGAAAAAATCAAGCCGGGAACCTTTATCAAAATCACTCAAGCAGGATTTCGTGTTACTCAATCCCACGACATAGCTTACATCATCCCCTTCGGCATCTTTCCACCCATACGTTTCATCATCTTATTAATATCCCCTTCGCCTTTAAACATCTTCATCAGTTTCTTACTTTGTCTATATTGTTTCAATAATTCTCGCACTTCACCGACATTCAATCCTGATCCAGCAGCAATTCTATCTATTCGCTCAGCACTAATAATTTCAGGATCTTCAAGCTCTGCTTTACTCATCGAATCCATCGCGAATTTCCACTTCTCCAATTTTCCTTCTTGTACCTCGAGCATCTCTTTTGGCATTTTCAAAGAGCCCATGCCGGGAATCATCTCCATCAGTTTCCCAAACGAACCCATCTTTTTCAGAGAAGACATCTGCTGGTATAAATCTACTAAGTTGAAATCACCTTTCAGGAATTTCTCCTGCATGTCTTGGGCATTTTCTTCAGTCATCACTTCTTTTGCCTTCTCGAGCAACGACTCCAGATCGCCCATGCCAATCAATCTGCCCACAAATCGCTGCGGATGGAATAATTCTAGATCATCCTGTTTTTCTCCTACGCCGATAAAGACAATCGGCGCTTTGGTCACCGCACAGGCTGACAATGCTCCTCCGCCCTTCGCCGTACCTTCTAATTTAGTAACAATAACACCAGTAACTCCGCAAGTGTCGTGGAAAGCCTGCGCCTGCTTCTGGGCAGCCTGGCCTAAATCGGCAGAGATAACCAGCAATTTTTCATCAGCCTGAACAGCTTGATGCAGCTTATTCAACTCTAAAATCAGTTCATCTGAAAGTGCGTCTCTTCCTGCAGTATCAACGATCACAACATCATAATCTTTCAACTTCTTCTCAAAAGCTAAATAGATGTTCACCGGGTCTTTTTCCTTTTTTATTCCGAGAAAATCAACGCCAACATCCTTTGCTAATTGTTCTAGCTGATCATAGGCAGCAGGCCTCCAGGTATCAGTTTGCATCACTGCAACTTTATATCCACGCTTTTTGTAGTATTTTGCTAACTTGCCGGCAGTAGTTGTTTTCCCGCTCCCGAACAGGCCCACTAACATAATCTGGGTCGGTTTTTTGCTGATCTTGATTTCATGCGCTTCCTTACCCAGAAAATTGGTTAATTCATCGTATACTACCTTGATTAAATGCTCCCGCTTAGTAATACCGGCTGGAGTAGTTTCAGAAGCACGCTCCTTGATTTTTTTACTCAAATCGAACACTAACTGCACGTTGGTATCTGATTGTAATAAAGCTCTCTGGATATCTTTAACCAGTTCATTGATCAGTTTTTCATCTACAAACAGCGACTTGCTGATCTTGCTCAGTGTGTTCTTTAATGAATCTCCCAGTTTATCGAGAACCATGCTCTTTTAGAAAGGGTGATTTTATTTAAATGTTTGTTGGGGGGAATAAAAAGGATAGAAAGAAAATCTTCTCACTCAAAATGCCTTCCCTTTCTCGGTCCAGGGCGAGGCGCAGTATAAGAGAACCAATCTTCTTTCGTTATCGGATGAAAATGATCTGCTTCTTCAATCAGAGCTCTGGCCGTGGTTTCCTGAACCGCGGCGATCTCGATCCGCACTCCTTCTGATTTTAAGTGGGTTACTAAATCCAGATAATCAGAATCACCGGACATAATTATTATCGTATCCACTTTCGAAGATAGTTGTGTTGCTTTGATTGATAAAGGAATATCTGCTGATTTGTGGCAGGGAACGACTGAACCATAATAGCGTTCATGCAATCGTTCTGCCAGCTTGGAAGAGATATTCTGCCCCTCCCTAAAATAAATCAGCCTATTCAATCCTCTTCCATTCAGAAGCTTGGGGATAAGCGTGTCAAAATTGACCATGGTATTAGTTGATTTGCTTTGCTCGTGGATACTTCGCTCAATATTGTTTCCATCACAGAGAATAGCTACAGATTGGTTGATAAGAACTTCTTTGTTTGTATTCATACTTTTTCACCTTTTTTGTAATAAATGAGCCTGCAGGGATTCGAACCCCGGTTTACCGGTCCGAAGCCGGTCGTACTAT